>NZ_JAMBDS010000073.1:0-12162 GCF_025143785.1 Brachybacterium sp. p3-SID1565 | reverse complement strand
GTCGTCCGCGCCGGAGGAGAGCTGCCCGGTGCCGTCCACCAGCTCTCCCGCGCCGTTGACCAGATCGCCGGTGCCGTCGGAGAGCTGCGCGGCACCGTCAGCCAGGTCGGTGGCGCCGTCAGCGGCGTCGGCGATCCCGCTGTGGATGGAGGTGAAGCCCACGTAGATGCCGTGCAGGTACTGCTCCAGCACCGTGGAGCGCAAGGAGTCGGTCAGGGCCTGACCGACGGACTTGGTGAAGTTGCCGCCGACGTAGTTCACGGCGTCGTTGGTGGTGACGGTGAGCATGGCCGGAGCAGCCTGGGCGGCTTGCTCCGGGTCACTGCCCAGGGCGGCGATGTTCGAGGAGAAGTCGGAGGGGATCTCCACCGTGGCGCCGTAGGTGCCGTCCGCCAGGCCGCGGTGGGCCTGGGCAGGAGAGACCTCCACGAAGTGGAAGGCGGTCTCCTCGTCGATCTCGAGCAGGGATTTGGTGAACTCGGCCCCCACGTCGATGGTGGTGGGCTCACCTCCGGCAGGGGTGAACGACGCCTGCTGGTCCTGGTTCACCACGGCTGCGGTGATCTGGTCGAGACTGTGGGCGGGGTCCCGGAAGGACCATGTCATGTTGCCGGAGTAGATCACCGGCACCAGCGCCAGACCCAGCACGAACACAGCTGCGATCGGCTTCTTCCACTCCCGGGGCAGCAGGGCTGCTGCGCCGCGCGCTGTGGCGGAGGTGCCTCGGCCGACGGCCCTGATGCCCTTGCCGAGAGCGCGGGCTGCTGAACGCGATGCCGTGGCCAGGCCACGTGCCGCCGTCGTCAGCACGGCCAGGAAGAAGCGCAGGATTCGCATCATGAGCCGAAACGATACATACGTGTACCGAGTTGCGGTATTACTCCGTGGTAGGTGTGGCGCGGTAGACGAAGGTCCCGTGGCGCGAGACGCATTGCTGCCGGCCGTGGCCAGGGGCCTCGGAGTTGTGGGAAGAGGCGGAGTGGGGTCCCGTCAGCCCTTGAGGTCCACCACCCACGGCTCTTGGACCAGATTCTGCGGGTCCCACCGCTCCAGCACGTCCGCGGCGGTGCGGCTGCCGGGAAGGCCCAGGGAGTCACCGATCCGCTCCACCACGTCGGCCGCGCTCTCGCCCCGCGCCAGACGGTCGCGCAGCGTCACCGCGCCGTCCCGCTTGGCAAGGCGCGCGCCGCTGGTGTTCACGGCCAGCGGCACGTGCGCGTAGGTGGGCTCGGGCAGCCCCAGCAGGTGCGCGAGGTAGGCCTGGCGGGGGGCCGAGGTGAGCAGGTCATCGGCGCGGGTCACCTGGTCCACCCCGGCTGCGGCATCATCCACCACCACGGCGAGGTTGTACGCCACCACGCCATCGCCGCGGCGCAACACCAGATCGTCCACCGCCGCAGTGACCTGTCCGGCCCACAGGTCGGTGACGGTCCACTCGTTCACCTCGGCGCGCAGGCGCAGGGCCGGTTCGCGTCGCAGTTCCCGCATCTTCGCCCGGCCCGTCTCGCGCTGATCGTCCGTGAGGTCCCGGCAGGTGCCGGGGTAGGCGCCGGGAGGGGAGTGCGGGGCGCTGGGCGCGTCGAGGATCTCGCGGCGCGTGCAGTAGCACTCGTACGCGACACCGGCGGCCTGGAGCTGCCCGATCGCCGTCTCGTGCGCCTCGCCGCGCTCGGACTGCCGCACCACCTCGCCGTCCCAGTCGATGCCGAGGGCCACGAGGTCCTCCAGCTGGCGTGCCTCGGAGCCTTCCTTCACCCGATCAAGGTCCTCCACGCGCAGGTGGAAGCGACGGTGCGTGCGGCGAGCCAGGGCCCAGGCAAGGATCGCGGTGCGCAGGTTTCCCAGGTGCAGGTCCCCGGAGGGGGAGGGGGCGTAGCGGCCGGCGCCGGCGGGGTGGGGGGCCAAGGGCGCAGCCGTCGGCATGGAGGGCTGTTCCGGAGGTGGGGAGGGGGCGTCGGGCATGCACGCCAGTCTAGGAAGCTCGCAGTCAGGGGCAGACCAGGGGCGGTCCACAGATCCACCGTGATCATCCGGCTCCTCCTGGAGGGGATTGCTGAGAAGGTCCTCATGACCGTCTCACCCCCACCTCACCCGGTGTCGTGACGATGGGTCCTCCAGCCGACCTCCCGGAGGAGAGCCATGTCACCGCGACCCACCGCATCCGCCCCGACCGCGCAGGGGAGCGCACCGGTCGGCGAGGACCTGCCCTGGGACGAGCAGCTGCCCTGGGTCGAGGTGGGCACCGCGCGCAGGCGCCGCACCCCCGCGCCGCTGCCCACCCCCGCCAGTGGCCCTCTCGTCCCCACCGCTGCGCTGGCCCCCACCCCCGTCGACTCCCCGGCCGTGCACGAGCCGGGGCACGGGACCGAAAGAGGTCTGCGCCCCCCGGCCGGCCGACCCGCCGTGGTACCGGGCGGGCGGGCCTCGGCTCTCACCCCGACAGCCGAGGAGCCCCCTGTGTGGGCCGCGACCGCCGCCGGCACCGAGGTCGAGCCGCGCCAGGAGCGCCGGGGACGCAGAGGAGGTGGGCTCAGCACCGCGGTGGACCTGATCGACCCCCACCTGCGCCACCACCACTGGTCCGTGCTGGGCGCGGGCGCACTGCTGGTCGCCGGGATCTGGGCACTGGCCGTCGCCCCGCTGGCGCTGGACCGTGCCCTGCAGCCGCCTCACCGGGAGGGCGCCCTGGTGCTGGGCGGACTGATCGTGCTGTACGCGCTGACCGCCACCTTTCGCACCGCCCTGCTCGAGCGCGCCGGCGTGCGCGCGGCCTCCGAGTTGCGCTCGAGGCTGCTCGCCCATCTGCACCGCCACGGCGGCGGCACCGGCGACCCGGTCCCGGCGGCCCGCTTCACCCACGACGTCGCCGCAGTGCGCGATCTGGTGGTCCGCACCCTGCCCTCCCTGGCGACCGGGGTGCTCGCCCTGATCGCCCTGCTGGTGGTGCTGGTGCGGTCCGCGCCGCAGGTGGCGCTCCTGGTGGCCGCCACGGCCACCGCGTACGTGCTGGTGATGCTGCTGGGCCGCCGCCTGGTGCGCACCCGCGAGCAACGTGCCGCCGAGCAGGAGCATGCGCTGGCCCACGTCACCGCCGAGCTGCTGGGGGCCACCGGCACCATCCGCGCCTATGGGCTCGAGCAGCGTGCCGGCGACGATCTCGCCACCGCCGGTCGTCGCGCCGACGCCGCCCGCGCCTCCGCCCGGCGCACCCGGGCGCTGGCCGGCCTGGTCGGCGCCCTCGTCGCCGCTGCCGGCGTGGTGCTGGGGCTGCTGATGGGGGAGGAGCGCGTACTCGCCCTGGGGGCCGTGGTGCTCGGCGTGGTCCTCATGCACCGCGCGCTGGGCCGGCTGGGCGACCTGCCGGCCGCCTCCGCCGCGGCCGTTCGCCTGCGCGCCCTGCTCGAGCAGAGCAGCGGCCCCGAGGAGCACCCCGACGCCCAGCCCCTGGGCCGGCTGGACGGCGAGGTCGCCTTGAGGGGCCTCACCCTCGCCGATCCCCGCCTCGATGCCGTCAGCGCGCATATACCCGCAGGCCAGCACGTGGTGCTGCTGGACCGCGACGGCAGCCACAGCGCGGCCGTGCTGGCCTGCCTGACGCGCGCGACCTCGCCGGAGGCGGGGCAGGTGCTGCTGGACGGGCAGGACGTCTCCCACGCCCCGATCGCCGGCGTGCGCGAGCACCTGGCCGTCGTCGGCCGCGAGCCCGCCCTGCTGACCGGCACGGTGCGCGAGACCATCCGTGCAGGTCGCCCCGAAGCCAGTGACGACGAGGTCACCCGGGCCGCCCGCACCGCGGGGGCCGACGACTTCATCGTGATGCTCGCCGACGGGTACGAGACGGTGCTGGATCCCGCCGATCCTGGGCTGAGCGACGGGCAGTTGCGACGGATCGCCATCGCCCGGGCCCTCCTGCGCGAGGCCCCGATCGTGCTGCTGGACGGTGCCGAGGAAGGCCTGGACGGCGCCGAGCTGGAGCAGGTGCGCGAGGCCCTCGAGGCGCTCACCGCCGGGCGCACCGCCCTGGTGCGCAGCCGCGATCCCCTCACGGTGCTGGCCGCCGATCGGGTGCTGTGGCTGGACGGCGGCGAGATCGTCGAGGACGGCGCCCCCCAGCGCCTGGCCGAGGATCCCGACAGCCACCTCAGCACCTGGCTGCACGAGAGGGCCTGACACCCCCGCGACACCGGGCCGACACCTTCCCGATGCCCGGCCCTGCGACCGTGCCCCTCGAGGCAGGGTCGCAGCATGTGCGCAGGTGGAGGACGGAACGAGGAAGGGGGCAGGGATGAGGATCGTCGGTGAGAGAGTCCTCATCGGCACTTCATCCTCACCTCACCGCCACCCGGCATTCTCCTGGCTGTCACCGCAGCACCAGGAGGCCACGATGGACACCTCGATCGCCCTGTACTCCCACGACTCCGTGGGGCTGGGCCACGCCCGCCGCAACCGCGCCCTCGCCTACGCCATGGCATCCCACCTGCCCGCCCTGGTCGGTGGCCGCGTGCGCGGACTGCTGATTGCCGGCCACCCCGACGCCAGCCGTGACCCCCTGCCGGAGGGCTGGGACTGGCTGGTGCTGCCGGGCATGACCCGCTCCGGCGACGGCACGGGGTACACGCCCCGCCGCCTGGACATGGACGGCGGTCGCCTGCGCGACCTGCGCAGCGTCACCATCGACGCCGCCCTGACCGCCTTCGACCCCGACCTGCTGATCGTCGACCGCCATCCCTTCGGCATCGACGGCGAGCTGCGCCCGGTGCTGGCGAACCTGCGCGCCCGCGGCACCGCCACCGTGCTGGGCCTGCGCGAGGTGCTGGACACCCCTCGGGCGGCCGCCGCCGAGTGGGAGGCCCTGGGAGGAGCCGAGCACGTGGCCGAGCACCTCGACGCGGTGTGGGTGTACGGGGACCACCACGTGTACGACCCGCGCCGCACCGGGGAGCTGTCCGGATCCCTGGCCCGCCTGGCCACCACCACCGGCTACCTCGGGCACGGCCGTCCCGCCGGGCGCCCCGCCCGCCGCGGCCGCACCTCCCCGAAGCCGCCCCCGCCCTACGTGCTCACCGTGCTCGGCGGCGGCTCCGACGGGGCGGGCCTGGCCCGCATCGCCGCCCAGGCCCGCCTGCCGAAGGACCACCGGCACCTGCTGATCACCGGCCCCCAGATGTCCGACACCGACCTGCAGCAGGTCAAGGAGCTCACGGCCCGCAGCGGGGGCGAGACCACTGTGGTGCACAGCGCGAGCGACGTGCCCGAGCTGATCGCCGAGGCAGCCGCGGTGGTGTGCATGGGCGGGTACAACACCATCGCCGAGGTGATGGCCACCGACACCCCCGCCCTGGTGGTGCCCCGCTCCCGTCGCCGGCAGGAGCAGCCCCGCCGCGCCGCCGCCCTGGCCGCCCTGGGTGCCGTGGAGACCCGCGATGCGGCGACCCTGACCCCCGAGGACGTGAGCGCCTGGTGGCAGACCGCCGTCACCGGCCGCATCGACCGCAGCGGCATCGACCTGGACGGCCTGTCCGTGGTGCCCCACCTGGCCGCCCGCCTACTGGGTCCCTCGAGCCGCACCGCCCCGGAGGTGACCCGTCATGCAGGATGAGACCCTCGTTCCGACCCCCGGGACCGCAGCGCCGGCAGGGACCGCCCGCATCGGCTACGTGCTGAAGATGTACCCGCGCTTCTCGGAGACCTTCATCGTCTCGGAGATCCTGGCCCGGGAGGCCGCCGGCGAGCAGATCGTCATCTTCTCCCTGCGACCCCCGACCGACGCCCGCTTCCACCCGGAGCTGGCCCGCGTCCAGGCCCCCGTGATCCATGTGGGCCGGGCCTCCAGCCCCCGCCGCCTGTGGGAGACCTGGGGCGAGACCATGGCCCGGCCCGCGCTCGCGGCAGGGATGGCCGAGCACCTGGACGAGCTGGTGGCGGCCGGTGTGGACGACGCCGAACAGGCCCTCGCGGTGGCCCGCCTGGCCCTCGAGCACGGCGTCACCCACCTGCATGCCCACTTCGCCTCCGTGGCCACCACCGTGGCCCGCCTGGCCGGACTGGTCAGCGGCCTGCCCTACTCCTTCACGGCGCATGCCAAGGACATCTTCCACCAGGACGTGGACCCCGAGGACCTGCGGCGCAAGCTGCGCGATGCCCACCACGCCATCACCATCAGCGAGTACAACCTGCGCCACCTGCGCGGGTGCTTCGGCAGCGAGGACACCGCCCGCCTGCACCTGGTGCGCAACGGACTGGAGCTGGAGCGGTTCCCGTACCACCGCCGCGGCAGCACTGCCGAGCGCATGCCCCGGGGCGGCCCGGTGCGCCTGATCGGCGTGGGCCGCCTGGTGGAGAAGAAGGGATTCGACCAGGTGATCGATGCCGTGGCCGCACTGCGCCACGACGGCCACGACGTGCGCGCCGACATCATCGGCGACGGGCCCCTGCGCGCCGACCTCGAGGCCCGCATCCAGCAGCGCGACATGGGCGAGCACGTCCGGCTGTGGGGCCCGCGCACCCAGGAGGAGGTGCGCGCGCAGCTGGCAGAGGCCGATCTGTTCGTGGCGCCCTTCGTGATCGCGGGGGACGGCAACGCCGACGGCCTGCCCACCGTGCTGCTGGAGGCCATGGCCTGCGGCATCCCCTGCGTGGCCGCCGATGTCACCGCCGTCGGCGAAGTGGTGATCGACGGGGAGACCGGCTGGCTGGTGCCGGCCGGAGACACCGCCGCACTGACCGCGGCGATCGCCGAGGCGATCGGCCCCGCCACCGACACCGCGCAGCGCACCGACGCCGCTCGCGCGCTGGTCGAGGCCCACTACGACTCCCGCCTCCAGGCTGCCGCCCTGCGCGAGCTGGCAGGCGCCCCCGCCGGAAGGAACCCCCGATGAGCACCACCCCGAGCACCCCCCTGACCATCGCCTACGCCCTGCTCGACCCCGGCATCGGGGTGTTCGGCACCAAAGGGGCCTCCGTTCACGTGCAGGAGGTGGTGCGGGCCCTGCGCGCCGACGGCCACCACGTGACCGTGTTCTGCACCCGCACCGACGAGCACGTGCCCGCGGACCTCGCCGACCTCGAGGTGCGGCGCCACCGCCTGCCCAAGGGCAAGGGCGCCGAGCGGGAGCGCGCCGTCGCCGAGGCCTCCGCCGCCATCGCCGCGGAGATCGCCGCCGGGGGCTTCGACCTGGTCTACGAGCGCTACTCCCTGTTCTCCGACACCGCCGCGCGGCTGTCCGGAAAGATCCCCTCGATCCTGGAGGTCAATGCCCCGCTGATCGCCGAGCAGCGCGAGCACCGCAGCCTGGCCGACGAGCCCGGTGCCCTGGCCGCCACCTGCGCCCAGCTGCGCGAGGCCACCCTGATCTCCTGCGTGAGTGAGGCCGTGGCCGACTGGGCCCTCAGCGAGGGAGCCGACCCCGCCTGCGTGGTGGTCGCCCCCAACGGGGTCAACACCACCCGCATCACGCCGCGACCCGAGGGGGCTGCGGGCACGGCCCCGGACGAGCAGCAGGGCCAGGAGCCGGCGCAGTCCGGCCCGGTGACCGTGGGCTTCGTCGGCACCCTCAAGCCCTGGCACGGCACCGACGTGCTGTTGAGGGCCCTGGCCCGCACCCGCGGCGACCTGCGCCTGGACGTGTGCGGCACCGGCCCCCAGCAGCACGCCCTCGAGCAGCTGGCCGCCGAGCTGGGCATCGCTGCGAGGGTGCGCTTCCGCGGGGCCGTGGCCCCCGAGCAGGTGCCCTCCGTGCTGCACGGCATGGACATCGCCACCGCCCCGTACCCGCCCGGGGAGCACTACTTCTCCCCGCTGAAGGTGTACGAGTACCTCGCTGCCGGGCTGCCCGTGGTGGCTTCCGCCATCGGCACCATCCCCGGCGTGCTGGAGCACGGGGAGCTGGGCGTGCTGGTGGAGCCCGGCGACGTGGACGCCCTGGCCGAGGCCCTCGACGAGCTGGCCGCCGACCCAGGGCATCGGGCGCGCCTGAGCCGCGCCTCGCGCCAGGCCGCCGTCACCGAGCACGACTGGCGGATCCGCTGCCGCGAGCTGCTGGCCCGCGCACTGGAGCCGGTGGGCGCCGGGGCGGGGGCCCGATGACGGGCACCTCGAGGACCACCCGGACGAAGGCGCCCTTGACGAAGCCCGCGTCGAAGGCGATGAAGGGGAAGCTGGACCCCTCGGCGCTGCGGCGCACCCTCGCGGTGATCCGCCCGCACCTGCCGCGCCATCTCGCCCTGTGCCTGCTGGGCATGGTGGCGCTGCTGGCCGACGTGGTGTTCCGGGTGCTCGAGCCGTGGCCGCTGAAGTACGCGGTCGACGCCGTCACCTCCGCCCTGGGGGCCGACATCCCTTCCGCCACCCCCTTCGGGCTCGACGTGCGTGGCACCGTGATCGCGGCCGCCCTGGGCCTGGTGGTGATCATCGCCGGGCGGGCGGGCACCAACTACCTCTCCACCGTGTCCTTCGCGAAGGTGGGCGCCCGCATCGCCACCGAGCTGCGCACCCGCGTGTTCGATCACGTGCAGGCCCTGTCCCTGCGCTACCACTCCCGCGCCTCCATCGGCGACACCTCCCAGCGCCTGGTGGGGGACGTGGGCCGCCTGCAGGACGTGGCCGTCACCGCCGGCCTGCCGCTGGTGGGCAACGTGATCACCCTGGCGGTGCTGCTGGTGGTGATGGTGCTGCTGGACCCGATCCTCAGCGTCGTGGTGGTGGGCGCGGCCCTGGGCTACCTGCTGCTGTCGCGCCGCTCCTCCCCGAAGATCGTCACCGCCTCCCGCTCCACCCGCAAGGGCGAGGGATCCCTGGTGGGGGCCGCCGCGGAGGCGCTGGGCGCGATCCGCGTGGTGCAGTCCTACGGCCTGGAGAAGACCGTCGCCCACGAGTTCGCCGGCGGCAACGAGAAGGCCATGAAGGCAGGGGTCAGGGCCAAGAAGCTGGCCGCGGGCCTGGAGCGCTCCACCGACGTGCTGGTGGGATTCGCCCAGGCCGCCGTGCTGCTGATCGGCAGTCTGCAGGTGCTGCGCGGTGCGATGACCCCCGGTGACATGGTGCTGTTCCTGACGTACCTGAAGATCGCCATGAAGCCCCTGCGCGACATGGCCAAGTACACCGGTCGCATCGCCCGCGCCTCCGCTTCCGGCGAGCGCATCGCCGACCTGCTGGACGAGCAGGTGGAGATCGCCGACCCCGACCGCCCCGTGCCCATGCGGCAGGTGCGCGGCACGGTCGAGTTCGAGGGCATCACCTCGCCCGACGGCCACGGCCGGCCCCTGTTCGAGGGCCTGGACCTGAAGATCCCCGCCGGTCAGCACATCGGGATCCTGGGCCCCTCCGGGGGCGGCAAGTCCACCCTGGTCTCCTACCTGCTGCGCCTGGCGGAGCCGCAGCACGGCAGGGTCCGGGTGGGCGGCTACGACACCCGCACCGTGAGCCTGGCCGATCTGCGCCGGCACGTGGCGATCCTCCCGCAGGAGTCCGTGCTGTTCTCCGTCTCGGTGCGGGAGAACATCCGCTTCGGCCGCCGCGACGCCTCGGACACCGAGATCGAGGAGGCCGCCCGCCGGGCTGGCGCCCACGACTTCATCATCGGCCTGCCCCGGGGGTACGACACCGTGCTCGGCAACCGCGGTGACACCCTCTCCGGGGGGCAGCGGCAGCGGATCGCGATCGCCCGCGCCATGATCCGCCGCGCCCCCGTGGTGGTGCTCGACGAGGCCACCACCGGCCTCGACCCGGCCTCGAAGGCACAGGTCAACGAGTCGCTGCTGGAGCTGGCCCGCTCCCGCACCACCATCTCCATCACCCACGACGCCACCACCGTGGCGGGCCTGGACCGGGTGCTGTGGCTCGAGAACGGCCAGATCCTCGAGGACGGCGCCCCGGCCCAGCTGGCCGCTGACCCCACCTCCCGCTACGCCCGCTGGATCCTCGAGCAGCGCAGTGCCGAGCAGGCAGGCGCACAGGCCTACCAGGAGGTGCCCTCATGAGCGACCCGCAGCTCGACCGCAGCCCCGCCTGGCCTGTCGTCCCCGAGGACTGGCTGAGCGCGCACGCCGCCCTGCCCGGCGCGCAGCGGGTGCTGGACCCCGCCGCGCTGACAGTGCTGCTGGGCCGCGAGGTGGAGATCGACCGGGTGCGCATCAAGCCCGGCGCCTCCGTGCTGGTCTCCCACCGGGCGGTGGCTGCCGGCGGTGCCGACGACAGCCGGGGCCGCGACCTCGCCCACGTCGGCTGGGCGCAGCTGGTGGCCTCCCGCGACAAGCGCGACGGCGTCCTGCGCCGAGCCGACCGCGGCGGCATCGAGGTCACCGAGCACGCCGTGCCGGGGCAGGAGACCGACGGCCCCTTCCTGCTCAGCGGAGGCGCGGACAGCGATCCCCGCCTCGGCAGGGCCGTGCAGGGCGTGCTGCGACGCCTGCCCGACGGGCCCGCACCCCGGGTGCTCAGCTACAACCCCGGCCGACACCTGCTGCTCGAGCTGCCCGGGAGCGGGGAGGTGCTGCGGGTGGCCGTCCGCTCCCTCGAGGACCAGCTCGGCATCAGCCGGGAGTGGGAGCGACGAGGCGTGCCCACCGTCCCCCAGCGCACCTGGAAGCACCGCTCCTCCGTGCTGATCGGCCAGCGGTGGGGGAGAGGGGACCTCGCCGCCCGCGCCACGGATCCTCACGCCGGGCAGGCCGCCGCCGCGCTCGGGCACGCGATCGGGCGACTGCACACGGGCGGCGCCGAGGCGAGCGCACCGTCGACCGGGGTGCTGCCCCGGGCACGCCTCGGCGATCGCATCCCCAGTGCCACCGACGTGCTGTGCGATCTGCTGCCGCAGCGCACCGAACAGGTGCAGGAGCTGATCGCGAGCCTCGACCAGCTGCTGCCCGCCCCTGGCGCCGAGGCCTGGCAGGAAGCGCTGATCCACGGCGACCTCAGCCCCGACCAGGTGCTGCTCGGCTCCACGGCGTCGCAGATCCGCGTGGTGGACCTGGACCGCTCCGGCGCGGGGCCGCGCGGCGCCGACCTCGGCTCCTGGATCGCGGCCTGCCTGAGCGAGGAGAGCGACCACCTCACCGGCCCCTTCCTCCGCGCCTACGCCGAGCACGTCCCGCTGCCCGCGCCCGCGGAGCTCGCTGCCTGGACCGCCCGTGCCCTGCTCGGTGCGGCGCTCGATCCCATGCGCCGCTGCCACCCCGACTGGCCGGCCCGCATCCAGCAGCGCCTGGACCTGGCCCGCACCCTGCTGGGAGCCGCGACCGAGGAGCAGCTGCCCGCCCTGGGGCGTGCCCTGGCCGACCACCCGGGTGCCACCGTCGTCTCCCACCGCGAGGGCAGGCGAGCGGTGCTGCGGGACCGCACCGAGGACGGCACGACCGTCTACATCAAGGTCGCCAACCGCGGCCGCACCCGCCGTGCCCTCGGCGCGATCCAGCGCGCCGCCGCCTTCGACGGTCCCTTCCGCACGCCCCGGGTGATCGAGGTCCGGGAGGAGAGCCTCACCTTCGCCGAGCTGCCCGGTCGGCCCCTCCACGACGGCCTGCCCACCGGCGACGGCTCCTGGCGGCGCGCCTGGCGCGCGACCGCCGAGGCCTGGGCGCAGGCCGTGCGCACCTCCCGCACGGACCTGCCCGAGGGGCCCCTGCACGGGCCCGCCGAGGAGATCGCGGTGCTCCAGAAGTGGCAGCAGCGCGCGATCGGGGAGGACCCCGGGGCGGCCGAGCTGCGCGATCGGGCCGTGGACCTGGCGCGCGGTCTGCTGGAGCAGCTGCCGCCCCTGGCGCAGCCCGCCCTGATCCACCGCGACCTGCACGACAAGCAGATCCTGTGGGACCCCGCCCTGGGCCCCGGACTGCTCGACGTCGACACGGCCTGCCTGGGCGACCCCGCCCTGGACGCCGCGAACCTGCGCGCCCACGCCACCTGGCGAAAGCGGCAGGGCACCTGGAGCCCCGAGCAGGCCCGGCAGGTGCGCGAGGAGATCGACCGCGCCACCGCCGCCCTCGACCTGCCCGCCGCGAACCTCGCCGCCTACGAGACGGCCACCCTGGCCCGCCTGACCTGCCTGTACGCCCTACGACCCCGGTGGCGGCAGGCCGCCGCCGGGATGGCCCGCTCCCTGCTGGCGCGAGGCCGGCTGGGAGTTCCGAGCCCTCGGGCGGCCCTGAGCGGGCCCGCTCCAGGGG
>NZ_JAMBDS010000072.1:0-12396 GCF_025143785.1 Brachybacterium sp. p3-SID1565 | reverse complement strand
GGGAATCGAACCCGCGCTGTCAGCTTGGGAAGCTGAAGTTCTACCATTGAACTACACCCGCGAACGCCGTCCATCATAACCCCATCGCGGGGTGCTCCCTGAACATGGGCGGGAGTGAACTCTCCCCTGACGTTCCCGGAATCCGGGGCTAGGCTGGGCTCGTGCTGCTGAGTGATCGTGACATCCGTGCCCAGATCGAGGCCGAGCGCGTGCGGCTGGAGCCCTTCGACGCCTCCATGGTCCAGCCCGCCTCCGTGGACGTGCGCATCGATCGCTTCTTCCGCGTCTTCGACAACCACAAGTACGCCATGATCGACCCGGCCACGGAGCAGGCCGAGCTCACCCGCGAGATCGCCGTGGATCCCGAGGAGGCGTACATGCTGCACCCCGGGGAGTTCGTGCTCGCCTCCACCTACGAGCAGATCACCCTGCCCGATGACATCGCAGCCCGCCTGGAGGGCAAGAGCTCCCTGGGCCGCCTGGGGCTGCTCACCCATTCCACCGCAGGCTTCATCGATCCCGGCTTCCAGGGCCACATCACCCTGGAGCTGTCCAACATGGCCACCCTGCCGGTGGCCCTGTGGCCGGGAATGAAGATCGGCCAGCTGTGCTTCTTCCAGCTGTCCAGCGCGGCGGAGCGCCCCTACGGCAGCGAGGGGAACCTCAACCGCTACCTCGGTCAGCGCGGCCCCACCCCCTCGCGCTCGGCCCTGAACTTCCATCGCACCCGGATCCCCGTGGAGGACGAGCAGGCATGAGCACCGATCTCACCTCCCACCGCGTCCAGCTCCCCCGCGACACCGATCCGGCCGACGTGTACGCCATGGTGCGCAACCTGCGCCCCCATGCCGTCCTCGAGGACGACGGCAGCATCGATCTGGGGCAGGACGCCCGGCTCGTTCCCGACAGGGGCCCGCGCGGTGCCGGCCGCTGGGACCTGGAGGTGACCCGGGTGCGGGAGGACCCGGCCCCCGAGGGGCTGGGCGACTCCCACGGGTATGCCCGCGCCTTCCCGGAGGGCCTGCCCTTCGGGACCGAGCGCTCCGCCCTGGACCTGGTGTGGTCGCTGGGCCGGCGCCTGTACGGCGCTGTCGTGACCGATTCCGGGGTGCGCCTGGAGCCGCATCCGTACCACGTGCGAGACCTCACCGTGGTCAGCCCCCACGCCCTGGCGCCGGAGTCCCTGGCCCAGCTGCTGGCACCGCTGGAGCCCGAGGCCGAGCTGGACCAGGTGCCCGAGGAGGCCGACGCCGCAGGGTACAGCATCACGATCCCCGCCGATGGCGAGGACGTGATCAGCCTGCGGGTGGGTCGCAGCGCGCGCCCGGTGGCCCTGCAGCAGCTGAGCTGGCTTGACGAGGCGGTGGACTACCAGCTGGTGCACCTTCCGGCCGATGAGACCGAGGACTCCCTGGAGTCCCCGGACGCCGAGACCACCGAGCGCTGGGCGGGGGTGTACCGCCGGATCGGGCTGATCGCCGGGCTACTGGTGGAGACCGTCGGCGGCTACGTCGTGGACCTCGAGGGCTTCCTGGTCGACCCCGACGATCTGGCCTGACCCGCCTGATCCGCGCGACCGGCTCGCCGACGCGTTCAGTCGCGACCGGCTCGCCGTCGCGCTCGGCATGGTGGTGGCGCCGGCCGACCGGTCCGATCAGCCCGCGCTCGCGGGCGTGCCGTCGGCCTTGGCGGCCCGGCCCGCCGCCCCCAGCGGGATCGGGAAGAACGCCAGCAGGCCCAGGGCCATCACCAGCACGATCCCCAGGATCCCGGTGCGGGTGTCCCCGGTGATCCACACCGTCAGCGCGAAGGCGCCGGTGCCCAGGAAGCCCAGCGCCCGGCCGGTGGTGGCGTACAGGCCGAAGTTCTCGGTCTCCCGGCCGGGCCGGGAGAGCCGCGTGAGAAGGTTCCGGGACGCGGACTGCACCGGCCCCACGAACAGGCAGATCGCCAGGCCGGCCACCCAGAACACGGCGGTGGAGTCGAACGCCAGAACCACCAGGCCCAGCACGATGATGCCGATGCAGCCGCCGATGATCACCGGTCGCGGGCCCACCCGGTCGTCGATCCGGCCGCCCATGAACACGCCGATGCCGGCCACGAGGTTCGCGACGATGCCGAAGATGATCACTTCGACGGTGGAGAAGCCGTACGCGTTGGCCGCCAGCACGCCGGCGATCGAGAACACCGCCCCCAGGCCGTCGCGGTAGATCGCGGAGGCAACCAGGTACAGCAGCATCGCGGGCTCCTCGCGGAAGGCCCGCTTCACGTGCCGCGCGATACTCACGTACCCCTGCACCGGGTTCCACCGCGCGCCGGGGGCGCGGGCATGGTGACGGGGTGCCCAGATCATCAGTGGCAGGGTGCCCACCAGGATCCAGATCGCCACGAAGACAGGGATGGCGCGCAGGTTCCAGCCGTCGTCCCCGGTGATGCCCAGCAGCCCGGTCCCCGGCATCACGAACAGCACCAGCACCAGGGCCAGGCACACGATGGAGCCCCAGTAGCCCACCGCCCACGCGGTCCCGGAGACCCGGCCGCGGTTGGCGGGGGTGGAGATCTCCGGCAGCACCGAGTTCACGAACACCCCGGCCAGCTCGCTGAACACGACCGCCAGGGCGATGAGCACCGCCCCCAGTATGAGGAAGTCCGAGTCCAGCGCCACCATCGGCATCAGCGCGATCACCACGACGGTGGCGAGGGTGGTGATCCGCAGCAGGGCGTTGCGGGCACCCCCGGAATCCGCGAGGTTTCCCAGCAGGGGGGCCAGCAGGGCCACCGCCACCGCACCGATCGACTGCCAGGTGGTCAACACCTGGGAGCCATGGTCCTGTGCGGCCTTGATCGCCTCTTCGCCCACCGCGCCCTCGGCGGCGACCGCGCTGGCCACGTAGGTGGCGAACACGAAGGTGAGGATGACCGAGCTGAAGGCGCTCATGCCGCCGTCCCAGGCGGCGAAGGAGACCACCTGCGTGCGCAGGGTACGGCGATCGACGGCGGTGCCCGGGGCCGCGCGACGGGGGTCGGCGTCGACGCAGGCGCGTGTGCCGGGAGCGGCATCATCGTGCAGGGCGTCGGGGGAGGAGTTCGGGGAGGAGTGGTCGGAGGAGGAGAAGGACGGGGAGAACCGGTCACCGGGGTCCCGGTCCGCAGTGGGGGCCATGGGACCACTCTACGAAGATCAGAGTGCTCCGACATGCAACCGCGCACGTCCCGGCACAGCCCGGATGCGACCCAGTGCCACGACCTCAGGATTCCGACAGGTCCTCCCGTAGAATGTGCTCGGCCCATCCCCCTTCCCGCAGCCAGGACGGAGACCGCGTGTACACGATGCTCCTCGCCCACCTGGTGGCGGCGATCGCGGGTCCGCTGCTGGTGCGCGCGATGGGCCGCAACGCGTTCTTCCTGCTGGCGCTGGTGCCCGGCGCCTCCGCGGTGTGGCTGGCCACCATCGACCCGCTCTCCCTGGCCGATGCGCCCCGTGAGGTCGTGACGCCATGGATCCCCGCCTTCGGGATCGAACTGGCCTTCCGCCTGGACCCGCTGAGCTGGGTGATGGCCATGATCGCCACTGCCATCGGCGCGCTGGTGATGCTGTACTGCGCCCGCTACTTCAAGGACACCGAACCCGGGCTGGGACGCTTCGCCGGTGTGCTCACCGCCTTCGCGGGGGCCATGATCGGCCTGGTCCTGGCGGACGACGTGATGATGCTCTACGTCTTCTGGGAGCTCACCACCGTCTTCTCCTACCTGCTGATCGGCCACTACCAGGACAAGCAGTCCTCGCGGCGCGCGGCGATGAACGCGCTGATCTCCACCACCGCCGGCGGTCTGGCGATGCTGGTGGGCCTGCTGATGTTCGCGCAGGCCGCCGGCTCCATGCGGATCTCGGCGATCATGGCGGCCCCCATCTGGGAGGGTGCCGGGCCGTTCCTGATCACCGCGATGCTGCTGGTCCTGGCCGGCGCCCTGTCGAAGTCCGCGCTGGTGCCCACGCACTTCTGGCTGCCCGGTGCGATGGCTGCTCCCACCCCGGTCTCCGCCTACCTGCACGCGGCCGCGATGGTGAAGGCCGGCATCTACCTGATCCTGCGCCTGGCACCGGCGATCGCCCCGCTGGAGGCGATCAGCATCGTGATCGCGGTGCTCGGTGCCGCGACCATGCTGCTGGGCGGCTGGCGTGCGCTGCGGCAGACGGACATCAAGCTGCTGCTGGCCTACGGCACCGTCTCCCAGCTCGGCTTCCTCGCCGCCGTCTCCGGCCTGGCCACCGACGATGCGGTCCTCGCGGGGGTGGCGATGCTGATCGCCCACTCCGTGTTCAAGGCACCGCTGTTCATGGTGGTCGGCATCATCGACAAGAAGTTCGGCACCCGCGATCTGCGGATGCTCTCCGGCGTGGGGCGCGCCGCCCCCGTGGTCGCGATCATCGGCACCATCTCGGCGGCCTCCATGGCCGCTGTGCCCCCGCTGTACGGCTTCGTGGCCAAGGAGGCCATCTACGCGGCCCTGTGGGAGGCCGGCACCTGGCAGCGCGCCCTGCTGATCGCCCTGGTGGCCGGCTCCATCCTCACCGTCGCCTACTCCTGGCGCTTCGTGCGCGGGGCCTTCGGCCGCGCCCCCGGTGCGCCCTCGGTCGCCACCCCCGAGATCTCCCCGCTGTACTGGCTGGCCCCGGCACTCATCACCCTGGGGAGCGTGGGTCTGCCCTTCATGGCCGGTGACGTGGAGAAGGTGGCCGGGAGCATCAGCGAGGGCCTGCCCGGCGAGGGGGAGGGGATCCACCTGGTGGTGATCCCGCACCTGGGTGTTCCGCTGCTGCTGTCCGCCCTGACCCTGGGACTGGGCGCGCTGCTGTGCGTCCTGGCCCGGCCCATGGAAAGCCTGCAGAAGGCCGTCTCGCCCATGACCTGGGGCCGCGACGGCGTGGAGGACTGGGTGGATGCCGAGCGCGGCTTCCGGCGCCTGATGCGCGGGGTCGACAAGCTCGCCATCGCCGTCACCCCCCTGTTCCAGCGCGGCTCCCTGCCGTACACCCTGGGCACCATGCTGCTGGTGCTGATCCTGCTGGCCTCGCCGATCACCATCGCCCGCTCCCCGGTGCCGGACAACCTGGTGCTCTTCCACCACCCCGCCGAGCTGCTGATCCTGCCCGTGGCGGTGGCAGCAGCGATCGGCGCCGCCCGCTCCCGCAGGCGACTGCGGGCCGTGTTCCTGATCTCCGTGACCGGCTACGCGGTGGCACTGCTGTTCCTGGTCGCCGGCGCGGTGGACGTGGCCACCACCCAGGTGCTGGTGGAGACCGCCCTGACCGTGGTGCTGGTGCTGGTGCTGCGCCGCCTGCCGACCCACTTCTCCCGCAGGCCGCTGCGGATCGGGGCCCTGGGCCGGTGGGGGATCGCCATCGGCACCGCGGTGGTGCTGTGCGGCGGGGCGCTCTACGCCGCCGATGCCCGCTACCAGGCCCCGCTGGGGCCGCAGCTGATCGAGCCCGCCTACGAGGTCGGCGGCGGTCACAACGTGGTCAACGTGGCCCTGGTGGACGCCCGCGTGTGGGACACCATGGGTGAGATCGGCGTGCTGCTGGTGGTCGCCACCGGCGTGGCCTCCCTGATCTTCGTCACCCGCCGCGAGCAGGGCATCTCTCGGGTGCGGGACCTGGATGCCGACACCTCCATCTGGAGGCGCCGGGCCGATGCCCCGTTGCCGCAGAACGTCCTGAACTTCGACGCCCGCCCCGATGAGGTCACCGGGTCCAACCGCTGGCGCACCTGGCTGTCGGCCGGGCTGACCCTGGCCCCGGAGCGCCGCATGGTGATCCTCGAGGTGGTGACCCGCCTCGGGTTCCCGCTGATCATGCTGTTCTCGGTGTACCTGCTGATGGCAGGGCACAACTACCCCGGTGGCGGCTTCGCAGGCGGCCTGGTGGCCGGCTTGGGCCTGGCCCTGCGGTACCTCGCCGGCGGTCGCTACGAGCTGTCCGAGGCCGCGCCCGTCCAGGCCGGTTTCGTGCTGGGCCTGGGCATGGCGATCGCGGTGGCCTCCGCGGTGCTTCCCCTGCTGTTCGGCGGCACCATCTTCGCCAGCGCCACGCCGGTGGTGCACGTGCCCCTGCTGGGCGAGCTCCACTTCCCCAGTGCCCTGATCTTCGACGTCGGCGTCTACCTGGTGGTGGTGGGCGTCCTGCTCGACTTCCTGCGCTCCCTGGGCGCCCAGGTCGACCAGCAGCAGGAGGTGGAGAACGATGTCCGTTAGTCTCGCGCTGCTGCTCACGGCGGGCGTGCTCATCGCCTGCGGTGTGTACCTGGTCCTCGAACGCACCCTGACCCGCATCGTGCTGGGCTTCCTGCTGCTGTCCAACGGCGTGAACCTGCTGTTCGTGGTGGCCGCCGGGCCGCCTGGCAAGCCTCCGTTCGAAGGCAGCGCAGACCCCGGGCAGATGAGCGATCCGCTGCCGTTCGCGATGGTGCTCACCGCGATCGTGATCTCGATGGGCGTGACCGCGTTCGGCATGGCCCTGGCCTACCGCGCCTGGCAGCTGTTCGGCCACGACGAGGTGCCCGACGACGTCGAGGACCGCCGCGTGCTGCGGCGCAGCCGCCGTCGGGCCGGGGAGGAGAAGCTGCCCTGGGCGCAGGCCCTCACCGAGGAGTCCCGGCGCGGCGCACTCATGCAGTCCCAGGGCTTCGGATCCGCGGAGGACGAGACGCTGGGCTCGGACCTCTCCAGCGCCGAGGACGTCCCCCAGGACTACACCGAGGCCGACGAGGGTGAGGCCCGGCCCGCCCCCAAGCCCGAGAGGGCCGCCGCCCGGGCGGAGCGCGGCCGTGCCCGGACCGCCACTGCGGACGCTCATGAGGTGCCGCACGGCCACGCGGGCCTCGAGGCGCCGCGGGAGCATCCGGCCGACGAGGACCACACCGCGCCGCCGACCGGGGGAGAGACCACCATCCCGGGCACCGGCCCGGTGACCGACGCCGATGACCATCAGGGCGGGCACACCCAGTACGACACCCAGCACCACGACGGACGCGACGACGGGAGGGAGAAGCCGTGAGCATGGAACTGCTGCTGGCCCTCCCTGTGCTGCTGCCCCTGGGCGGCGCCGCGGTGACCCTGCTGCTGCGACATCACCTGCGGATCCAGCTGGCGGTGACGATCCTGACGCTGCTGGTGAACTTCACCGTCGCCTTGGTGCTGGCCTACCACGTGAACGCTGAGACCGTGCTGGTGCTGCAGATCGGCAACTGGACGCCCCAGCTGGGCATCGTGCTGGTGGCGGACCGCCTCACGGCACTGATGCTGGTGGTCTCCACCTTCGTCACCTTCGCCGTGCTGATCTATTCCAGCGCCCAGTCCGTCAACGAGAACACCGCCCGCACCCCGGTGGCGATCTATCACCCCACCTACCTGGCCCTGGTGGCCGGCGTGTCGATGGCGTTCCTCGCCGGTGACCTGTTCAACCTGTACGTCGGCTTCGAAGTGCTGCTCTCGGCCAGCTACGTGCTGCTGACCCTGGGAGGTTCCGCCTCCCGCATCCGCGCAGCCACCACGTACGTGATCGTCTCGCTGCTCAGCTCGATGATCTTCCTGTCCGGCATCGCGTTCATCTACGCCGCGGTGGGCACCGTGAACATGGCCGAGCTGGCAGTGCGGCTGGACGGGCTGGAGCCCGGCACCCGGATGGCGCTGGAGCTGGTGCTGCTGGTGGCCTTCGCCATCAAGGCCGCGATCTTCCCGCTGAGCGCATGGTTGCCGGACTCCTACCCCACTGCGCCCGCCCCGGTCACCGCCGTGTTCGCGGGCCTGCTGACCAAGGTGGGCATCTACGCGATCCTGCGCCTGGAGACCCTGCTGTTCCCCGCCTCGCAGATCTCGAACCTGCTGCTGGCCGCCGCCGGGTTGAGCCTCATGATCGGCATCCTGGGTGCCGTCGCACAGACGGACCTGAAGCGCGTGCTGTCCTTCACGCTGGTCTCCCACATGGGCTACATGCTGTTCGGCATCGGCCTGACCACCGAGCTGGGCATGGCCGCCACCATCTACTACGTCGCCCACCACATCACCGTGCAGTCCACGATGTTCCTCGCAGCCGGGCTGATCGAGCACCGCGGCGGCACCACCAACCTGATCCGCTTGGGCGGCCTGGCCAAGCTCGCCCCCGTGACCGCGATCCTGTTCTTCATCCCCGCGATGAACCTGGCCAGCATCCCGCCGTTCTCCGGGTTCATCGGCAAGGTGGGGCTGATCCAGGCCGGCATCGAGTACGACACCACCGCCGGCTGGATCCTCGTCGGAGTCAGCGTGCTGACCAGCCTGCTCACCCTGTACGCGATCGCCAAGATCTGGAACCGCGCCTTCTGGCAGGAGCCGGACCAGGACGTGCTGGACAACGACAAGCCCATGCCGAAGGTGATGCTCGGCGCGACCGGTGCGATGGTGGCCTTCTCGATCGCCCTGACCGTGTTCGCCGGGCCCATCATGCGCTACGCCGATGAGGCGGCCCAGGCGGTGCTGGAGCGCAGGCCCTACGTGAGCGCCGTGCTCGGTGACGAGGCCGCCGAGAAGCTCGTCTACCACATCGGCTCCGAGGGCCAGAAGGTGGTGGAGTGATGAAGCGACGCCTCCTGGACCTGCCCAAGAACTGGATGGGCCTGCTGGTCTCGGTGATCTTCTGGTGCATGCTCTGGGGTGGGGTCGACGCCAAGAACGTGCTGGGTGGCATCCTCGCGGCCACCATCGTGTTCGTGCTGTTCCCGATGCCGCCCACCGGGCACGAGATCACCATTCGCCCCCTGCGCTTCGTGTACTTCGTGGGCGTGTTCCTGTTCGACATGGTGAAGTCGGCGATCGAGGTTGCCTGGTACTCCATCCGGCCCGCCCCGCAGCCGCTGAACTCCGTGATCGCAGTGAAGCTGCGTTCCCGCTCCGACCTGTTCCTCACGGGCACCGGCATGCTGTCCACCCTGATCCCCGGTTCGGTGGTGGTGGAGGCGCAGCGCGCCACCGGCACCCTGTTCCTGCACGTGATCGCCGCGGAGGACGAGCAGCAGGCCGAGCAGGCCCGTCAGAGGGTGCTGGAGCAGGAGAAGCGCCTGCTGTGGGCCATGGCCCGCCGCGAGATCCTGGAGGAGGCGGGGCTGCGATGACGCCGTTCGAGATCGTGCTGCTGGTGTGCGGTGCCGTGCTCGCCGTGACCACCGTGTCCGTGGTGTACCGCATGATCGTGGGTCCCACCATCCTGGACCGCGCCGTCTCCACCGACGTGCTGGTGGTGATGGTGGTGATGGCGATGGCGCTGCACACCGCGCACACCCGGGTCGAATGGGCCGGACCGGCCATGCTCTCCCTGACCGGGCTGGCCTTCATCAGTACCGTCACCTTCGCCCGCTTCGTGGCCCGTGAGGCGGCCCCGAACGGTCGCGAGAGGTTCCAGGACAGCGAGGAGCCCGAGACCACCACCGGTCCCTTGGAGGCCGTGCACCTGCACCGTGCCGATGGCGGGCCGGACGACACGCTGCGGCGGGACGAGAGCACCGGGCGGTCGGACAAGAGCATCGGGCGGCCGGACGAGAGCACGGGGAGCACGGAGAGCACGGAGAGCACAGCCACCACGGGTGAGGAGGCAGCACGATGACCGTCCTCGAGATCCTCGCCAGCGTGCTCATCATTGCCGGCACGGTGCTGGCCGTGATCGCCGCGATCGGCCTGAACAGGTTCAGCGATGTGCTCACCCGCATCCACTCCGCCTCCAAGCCCCAGTCCCTCGGGCTGATGCTGGTGCTGGCCGGGGCGGCGCTGGCCGCCGGTTCCTGGTCGCTGGCCGCGATGATGCTGGTGGTGATGCTGGCCCAGATGACCACGGTGCCCGTGGCCAGCGCGATGGTGGGCCGCGCAGCCTTCCGGCGTGGCTTCGTGCGCGGCGGGCGGTACGCGGTCGACGACCTCACCCCGCGCATGGCGGACCCCGACGACCAGGACGACGACGAGGACGGCTTCATCGACGAGGGCTTCGACGACCACGAGGGCCTCACCGGCGGGGAGGACCGCTTCCCGGAGAACGTCGTGGGCACCGGCTCGCCCGACACCGATCTCAGCCTGCCCAACTGGGAGGAGCCGGAGGCCGGTGCGGGCGCCCACGACGACGACGGTCTGGACGTGGACCTGGCGGATGAGACCGAGCGGGAGGCCGAGGAGGTCGCCGAGCGCGACCGCCGGTGAGCCGGGCCCTGCTCGGGCGCATGCGCAGTGCGGCCCCGCCCCGCCGACGTGGGACGGGGCCGGTGTAGCCGGGGAGCGGGTCAGAACAGGCCGAATGCCTCCCCGTCGTCGGTGACGCCCATGCGCAGTGCGGCTGGCTCCTTGGGCAGCCCGGGCATGGTCATGATCGACCCGGTCAGGGCCACCACGAACCCGGCGCCGATCCGCGGCACCAGGTCCCGCACGTGCAGCACGTGCCCGGTGGGCGCACCGAGCGCCCTGGGGTCGTCGGAGAACGAGTACTGGGTCTTCGCCACGCACACCGGCAGCTTGTCCCAGCCGTTCTTCTTCAACGTGCGCAGAGCCGCCGGGGCCTTGTCGGAGAACACCACGTCCTCGGCGCCGTAGATCTCCCGTGCAAGGGTGCGCAGGGCCTCCTCGACACCGACCTCCGGGTCGTAGAGGTGGTGGAAGTCGGTGCTCTCCTCGATCGCGGCGAGCACCTCGTCGGCCACGGCGAGGCCGCCCTCGCCGCCCTTGGCCCACACCTCGGACAGTGCCGCCCGGAAGCCCTGCTCCTTGGCCCAGCCCAGCACCGCATCGAGCTCGGCCTCGGTGTCGGTGGGGAAGCGGTTCAGGGCGATCACGGGCTCGATCCCGAACTTGCGCAGGTTCTGGACGTGGCGGGCCAGGTTCTCGGTGCCCTTGAGCGTGGAGTCGATGTCCTCGGTGGCGAGGTCCGCCTTGGCCACACCGCCGTGCATCTTCAGGGCGCGCACGGTGGCCACCACCACGGCCGCATCCGGCCGCAGGTCGCCGAAGCGGGCCTTGATGTCCAGGAACTTCTCGGCACCCAGGTCGGAGCCGAAGCCGGCCTCGGTGACGGTGATCTCGGCCAGGGACAGGGCCAGGCGGGTCGCGGTCAGGGAGTTGCAGCCGTGAGCGATGTTGGCGAAGGGGCCGCCGTGCACCAGGGCCGGGGTGCCGCCCAGGGTCTGCACCAGGTTCGGCATCAGCGCGTCCTTGAGCAGCAGGGTGATCGCGCCCTCCACCTTCAGGTCGCGCACGGTCACGGGTGAGCGGTCGTAGGTGAAGCCCACGACGATGTCGCCGATGCGGCGGGAGAGGTCCTCCAGGTCCGTGGCCAGGCACAGGATCGCCATGATCTCGGAGGCCACCACGATGTCGAAGCCGTCCTCGCGCGGCACGCCCTGCGCGGGGCCGCCCAGGCCGATCACCGTCTGGCGCAGGGCGCGGTCGTTGACGTCCACCACGCGCTTCCACTGGATGCGGCGCGGATCGATGTTCAGCTCATTGCCCTGATGGATGTGGTTGTCCACCAGCGCCGCCAGGGTGTTGTTGGCGATCTGGATGGCATGGAAGTCGCCCGTGAAGTGCAGGTTGATGTCCTCCATCGGCACCACCTGGGCGTGACCGCCGCCGGTGGCGCCTCCCTTGATGCCCATGATCGGGCCCAGGGCCGGCTCGCGCAGCGCCACCATGGTGCGCTTGCCCTTCAGCGTGAAGGCATCGGCGAGCCCCACGGTGGTGGTCGACTTCCCCTCACCGGCGGGCGTGGGCGACATGGCCGAGACCAGCACCAGCTTCGAGTTGCCCTGGCCCTGGTCGATCTTGCGGATGTCGACCTTCGCCTTGTTCGAGCCGTAGGGGATCAGCGCCTCGGCGGGGATGCCCGCCCTCTCGGCAATGTCCTGGATGGGTTCGAGGGTCGCGGCCTGGGCGATGGCAAGATCCGGGCTCTCGGCTGACATCGGTGTCGTCCTCCACAGTGAGTCAGGTGGGGCCCCGGTGAGCGCCGGGGCGCAGATCACACTGTACGGCCCGAGCCCCGGTCACGGGGCCGTACCGGCGGCTTCGGCAAAGAGAAGACCCCCGCCGGGGCGGGGGTCTTGAGAGTGGCTCCGACCGGCGTCGATCCGGTGACCTTTCGATTTTCAGTCGAACGCTCTACCAACTGAGCTACAGAGCCGTGACCACCGTAAGCGGCCGAGGACCAGGGTAACAGTGCCAGGTGGGTGCGCCCAACCAGGTGGGGCCGGTGAGAGGCACGCCACGAGGGCACCGGGCGGGCCAGGCACGGGGGAGCGGGGCCCGGCCGATGCGCAGGGACGGACCGTGGACGACCTGTGCCGGTGACGGCTGGGCCGGGGGCAGGAGGTTCACGGGAACGGCGAA
>NZ_JAMBDS010000071.1:0-12923 GCF_025143785.1 Brachybacterium sp. p3-SID1565 | reverse complement strand
CCCCCCCCCCCCCCGCCTTCGCACGCACGCGGGCTCCTCCGCGTGGGAGGACATGACGGAGGCAGGCGCAGAACCAGGGACGGGACCCGGAGACGATGACGAGCACGAGGATCACCTGGACGCAGGCGCGTCGCATCGCGCTTCGAGCCCAGGGGATCGGTCGAGCCCGTCATGAGTCCATGCCCTCGCGGCGTGCCAGTCGCGCAGCGCTGGCCCGTACCCTCGCCCACACCCATCTGCTGCAGATCGACTCGGTGAGCGTCTTCGCCCGGGCCCACCACATGCCCGTGTTCACCCGCGCCGGAGCATGGGACGAGCATGTCCTGGACCGTGCCTCACGCCCGGGTCCCTCGCGCCTGGTCCACGAGGCGCTGGCGCACGAAGCAGCCTTCGTCACCGAGCAGGTGCACTCCCTGTTGGACTTCCGGCGCCGACGAGCGGCCGATCGCGACTGGGGTGCGGTGCGGCGCGCCGCCCAGGAGTCCCCTCACCTGCTGGAGAGCATCCTCGCGACCATCGAGGAGCACGGGCCGATCAGCGCTTCCGCCGTCTCCCGCCAGCTCGGTGACGAGCACCGCGGCGAGGGCTGGGGCTGGCGCCGCACCAGCAGCCAATGGGCCGTGGAGTACCTGTTCCGCTCGGGCCGGCTGGACTGCGTGGGCCGCACGCCCCAGTTCGAGCGCCTCTACCTCCCCGCGCAGCGACCCCCGAGCACCGCCATCGACCCCGAGGGCGGGCGGGACGATGCCGACGACGTGCGCACCCTGGTCGCCCTGGCGGCCCGTTCGCTGGGCATCGCCGACACCGGTGCCCTCGCCGACTACTTCCGCCTCGGCGTGGGCGAGGTTCGCCCGGTCGTCGCCGAGCTGCTGCGCACCGGGGTGCTCACGGAGGTCGAGGTCTCCCATCCTGCGGGCTCGCTGCCGATGCTCCTGCACCGGGATGCGCCACGGCCGGTGCCGGTGCGCGCCGCAGCGCTGGTGAGCCCCTTCGATCCGATCGTGTTCCACAGGCCGCGGCTGAAGGCGCTGTTCGACGTCGACTACCGCATCGGCATCTACACGCCCGCGGCCCGCCGCACCACCGGCTACTACTCCCTGCTGTTCCTGAAGGGCGACACGTTCCCCGCCCGCGTCGACCTCAAGGCCGATCGAGGACGGGGCGTGCTGGAGGTGCGCGGCACGTACCGGGAGCCGCTGCCGATGCTGCCGGAGCGGAACCGGCCCGCGGACGAGGCGGTGATGAGCGCGCTGGTTCCCGAGCTGCACCGGGCCGCTCGCTGGCGGGGGCTGCGACGCATCGAGGTGCGCACCGGGGCGGGCACCGGGAAGCTGTCGGACGCGCTCTTGGCTGCGCTCGGAACGAGTTCGGTACCGGTTCCGGAGTGAGGATCCGCTCGCCCCGTCACGTGCCTTGCGGGGTGACGCTTACGATGGGGCAGGCACGACCGGTCCGCCAGGACGATTCCAGACATCTACGGGAGCACGAGTGGTCAACCTCTTCGACAAGATCCTGCGTGCGGGCGAAGGACGTGAGCTTCGACGGCTCGAGACCATCGCACGCAAGGTGGGGGAGGCGGAGGACGTCTTCGCCGACCTGACCGCCGAGGAGCTGCGGGAGGAGACGGAGCACTTCCGGGAGCGCCTCGAGGACGGCGAGACCCTCGACGACATCCTGGTGGAGGCCTTCGCGGCCGTGCGCGAGGCGGCCAGCCGCACCCTCGGCCAGCGCCCCTACGACGTTCAGATCATGGGCGGTGCGGCGCTGCACCGCGGCCGCATCGCAGAGATGAAGACCGGTGAGGGCAAGACCCTGGTCGCCACGCTGCCCGCGTACCTCAACGCGCTGGCCGGCAAGGGCGTGCACATCGTCACGGTCAACGACTACCTTGCCACCTACCAGTCCGACCTGATGGGTCGCGTGTTCCGCGCACTGGGCCTGACCACCGGGGTGATCAAGTCCGGGATGACCCCCGCCGAGCGCCGCGAGCAGTACGCCGCCGACATCACCTACGGCACCAACAACGAGTTCGGCTTCGACTACCTGCGCGACAACATGGCGCTCGCGCCCGAGGACCGGGTGCAGCGCGGCCACTCCTTCGCGATCGTGGACGAGGTCGACTCGATCCTGATCGACGAGGCCCGCACCCCGCTGATCATCTCCGGGCCCGCCTCCGGTGACGTCAACAAGTGGTACAGCGAGTTCGCGAAGGTGGCCAAGGTGCTGCGCCGTGACCGCGACTACGAGGTCGATGAGAAGAAGCGCACCGTCGGTGTCCTCGAGTCCGGGATCGACGCGGTCGAGGACCATCTGGGCATCGAGAACCTCTACGAGTCGCTGAACACCCCGCTGATCGGGTTCCTCAACAACGCCATCAAGGCGAAGGAGCTGTTCAAGCGGGACAAGGACTACGTGATCCTCAACGGCGAGGTGCTGATCGTCGACGAGCACACCGGTCGCATCCTGGCCGGTCGTCGCTACAACGAGGGCATGCACCAGGCCATCGAGGCGAAGGAAGGGGTGAAGATCAAGGCCGAGAACCAGACCCTGGCCACCATCACCCTGCAGAACTACTTCAAGCTCTACGACAAGCTCTCCGGCATGACCGGCACGGCCGAGACCGAGGCCGCCGAGTTCATGAACACCTACAAGCTCGGGGTGGTGCCGATCCCCACCCACAAGCCGATGCTGCGCGAGGACCAGCCCGACCGGATCTACCGCACTGAGAAGGGCAAGTTCGACGCCGTCGTCGAGGACATCGTGGAACGGCACGACCGCGGTCAGCCGGTGCTGGTGGGCACCACCAGCGTGGAGAAGTCCGAGTACCTCTCCACCCTGCTGACCAAGCAGGGCGTCGCCCACGAGGTGCTCAACGCCAAGAACCACGCCAAGGAGGCCGCGATCATCGCGATGGCCGGCGCCAAGGGCGCGGTCACGGTGGCCACCAACATGGCAGGTCGCGGCACCGACATCATGCTGGGCGGGAACGTCGAGTTCATGGCCCACGCGGCACTGGCCGACCAGGGCCTGGACGCGGAGGAGGACCCGGAGGGCTACGAGGCCGCCTGGGATGACGCACTGGAGCGTGCCAAGGAGTCCGTGGCCGAGCAGCACGACGAGGTGGTCGAGCTCGGCGGCCTGTACGTACTGGGCACCGAGCGGCACGAGTCCCGTCGCATCGACAATCAGCTGCGCGGCCGCTCCGGCCGACAGGGCGACCCGGGCGAGTCCCGCTTCTACCTGTCGCTCCAGGACGATCTGATGCGCCTGTTCAACGCCGGTGCAGCGGAGTCGCTGCTGGCCAGGGGTGGGGTGGACGAGTCCGTGCCCATGTCGGGGCGCCTGGTCTCCGGGGCCATCGAGCGGGCACAGAACTCGATCGAGTCCCGCAACGCGGAGATCCGCAAGAACGTGCTGAAGTACGACGACGTGCTCACCAAGCAGCGCAAGAAGCTGTACGGCGAGCGGGCTCGGATCCTCGAGGGCGAGGACCTCGACGAGCACATCGAGCGGTTCATCCAGGAGGTGCTCGGCGGCATCGTGGATGCTCACACCAAGGGGCGCAACCCCGAGGACTTCGACCTGGATGAGCTGTGGGGCGCACTGCGGCCCGCCTACCCAGTGTCGATCACCGCCGAGGAGCTCATCGAGGATGTCGGCGGCAAGGAGAACCTCGGGGCCGATCTGCTCAAGGAGGAGATCCTGGCCGATGCGCGCCTGGCCTACGAGGCCCGTCGTGAGGAGCTGGGCGAGGCCGGCCTGCACCAGTTGCAGCGCCGCGTGCTGCTGTCGGTGATGGACCGTCGCTGGCGCGAGCACCTCTACGAGATGGACTACCTCAAGGAGGGCATCGGCCTGCGGGCGATGGCCCAGCGCGACCCGCTGGTGGAGTACGAGCGCGAGGGCCACCTGATGTTCAACGACATGGTCGCGGGCATCAAGGAGGACACGGTCGGCTACGTGTACAACCTGGAGGTCCAGGTCACCAAGGCCGAGCCGGTCGTGCCCAAGGCGGTCAGCGACCTGCTGAAGTCCACCTCGGCGATGAGCGGGGCTCTCGCAGCCACGTCCGGGGCTCCCACCGGGGCGAGCGCAGCAGAGCCCGGCGACGACAGCACGGACGAGGGAGCCAGGGGAGAGTCGGAGACCCCGGGCGCGGACGTGGATGCCGGGGAGCCCGGCGGGACCTCAGGAGTCCTCGACTCCCCGGAGGATGCGACCGAGGCACAGGAATCGAAGAGCTCCGCACCGAGTGGAGCCTCGTCCGAGGACGACGTCGAGGAGGCTTCCGTATCCGTGAAGGAGGAAGAGCGGGTCGTACTGCACGCCAAGGGCTTGGACGACGGCCCGAGCGCTCGCGAGCTGCGCTACACCTCGGCCGAGGGCACCGGTGTGCAGGACGAGTCCTCGCTCTCGCGCGCTCAGCGTCGCAAGCTTGCTCGCCAGAGCAAGCGAACGGCGGCCAAGGGTGAGCAGGGCGGTGCTCGCAGGGACCGGGACAAGCCCGGCCGTGAGGACCGCGGTACGCGATCCTGACCAGCGCCGCTGCTGACGACCGGCTCCAGGCAGCAGCTCGCCCACGGGTGCGGGCGAAGGGTGCAGCTCGCCCACGGGTGCGGGCGAAGGGTGCAGCCTGCCCGGGGTGTGCGTCAGCCCACCTCGAGCACGGTCACCCGCCAGCCGCTGTGCCGCAGCTCCCACCGCATCGCGAGGAAGCGCGAACGGTCCGGGTCGCGCAGCACGCAGCTGGCCTCGACGGTGCGCTCGTTCACCACGCAGGTGCGAACCCCGCTGACCGCGATCCGCTGCGCGGGGGCGTAGCCGGTGGTCGCGCGGAGCCGACGGGTCAGAGCGGCCCTGCGGGAGAGCATCGTTGCCACCTCAGGGGTGACGATCCGAGCCAACGCGTTCTCCGGCCGCATGTCACGGATGATCTCCACCGCACACCGTGCCACGGGAGCGACCATCCTCTCTGCCGTGCGCGGATCGCTCAGCGGGATCTGCTGCTCCGTGGCGGCGGTGGCCGGACGCTGATCGGTGGTGGTCATGGCTTCTCCTGGACGGTGAGATGTGCGGGGATGAGGAGCTCCTGGCCGGGCACGAGATGGTCCGGGTCCGGGCCGATCCGGTCACGATTGGCGTCGTAGATCGCCGGCCAAGCGCCCGCGATCTCGACGGCCGGATCAGGGTCCGGTCCGAGCAGCTGATCGGTGATGCTCCACAGGGTGTCGCCCGGCTGGACGACAACGGTGATGACGGTGCCCGTGGGCGTCTTTGATGGTCGGATCCCCTCGGCGGGGGCATCGTGCTGAGCAACGGGAGGCTGAGCGCTCGGTGCATCGGCACTGGGGGAGCCGCCCCCCTGCGGGTCCTGCTGCCCCCAGCCCAGGGGCGGGAGCTCACCGGGATCCTCGGCCGCGGAATGCGGGGAGTGGTCCGGGGACTCCAGCGGCACCGGTGCTGCTGGGACTGTGGAGCCGAGCGTCGCGAGGGCGGCTCCCCGCTCCCGTGATGAGTGCTCGGCAGCCGCGCGGTCCGTCTCGACCGATGCTGGGGCCGGGGGATCGATGCCCAGGGAGTGGGAGGTCGTACCGGAGAGCGAGGCCTGGGCAGGCTGGTCGTCGAGGGAGACCGCTGTGGCTGGGCCCAGGATGAGCCCGGAGGTCGCGCCGGCGATCGCAGCGCCGATCGTGAGCCGCCGAGCGACACGTGGAGCGATCACACGCAGTGCGGCCACCAGTGCGCGGCCGGACCGGGAAGCAGGTCCGAGGACGAGGGCTGCTGCCACCAGGGTCCACACCACCACGAGGTAGGCGCACAGCACGACGCCCACGGAGGCGAGTGCGATCAGCACCCAGGCCAGCAGGGCGGCCTCGGCGTGGCCCTCGAGCGCCTGGGGGAGCAGACCGCGTGCGAGCACCGAGAGCACGGCGAGTCCGGCAGCCGACAGCACCACCGCAGTCACTGCCGAGGCCGGGCGGGGCATGGCCTCGGCTGTGTCCAGCGGCCGTTGTGAGGCCACCGGTACGGAACCGGTGCGCGGTGTCGGATCCGGCGGTCGGTGTCGAGGTGGTGCTGCGGTGCCCATGGTTCCCCTGTCCCCTTCCGATCCGCGGTGGAGGCGAACACCCCCGCCGCGAGTCGGAATCGATCGTGTCGTTTGATGCAGTTTGGTGTTGGTCGAGCCGATAGACAGCAAGATAAGGAGATGTGGGCCAGCGCACAATGGGCCATAGGTGCCATGTGGACAACGGATCGCATGCGCTTGTGGCACGAAGGTGCCGGTCTCACGTCGCCGGTGGTACGAAAGTGCCGTCAGGTGCGTCGCGGCGGGGACCCTACAGTGGGCAGTATGCGCTTCGAGCGAATCTTCGATGACCTGGAGGGGCAGTTCGCCCACCATGAGCGCCAGGAGATGCGCGCCGTCTCCGAGGACCTCACCCGGGCCGAGCGCGCTCAGCTGACGCTGTACGACCGCCTGCGCGGCTCCGACGGAGCTGTGCTCACCCTCCACCTGGGGACGAGCACGCTAGTGCGCGGTGCGGTGGAGCTGGTGGGGGATGGATGGGTCGTCCTGCGGGAGGCGTCAAGGGCCGGGATGCTGCTGGTGCCCGTGCGCCGGATCGCACTGGTGGAGGGACTGCCCGGCAGGGCGCGACCAGGAAGGACGGAAGCCGTCCGGGAACTGCCCCTGGGGGCGCTGCTGCGGCGCATCGCCCGCGACCGCGCCACGGTGAGAGCGGAGACGGCCGCGGGAACGCTGGTGGGAAGGATCTCCGCCGTGGGTGCAGATGCGTTCGACCTGCAGACGATCCCGACCGGAGAGTCCAGTGCGGTCCCGGGATCCGGACGTGTGACCGTGGTTATCGACGCACTCACGGTGATGCGAATCGGGTGAGGCGGGGGTCAGAGCTGGCTGTGTCGCTCCCTGGCCCGCTCCTCCTCCAGATGGTTCTCCGTGGCGGCGTAGCTGCGTTCGATGTACGACTCGAGCTCGGTCATCTCCACACGCCACTGCCCTCGGCCGCCCACCTTGATGGCGCGCAGCTCACCGGACCTCACCAGGGCGTACGCCTGGGAGGCGGAGATCGAGAGCATCTCGGCGACATCAGACAGCGGCACGAAGCGAGGCTGCATCGGTGATTCCTCCCGGTGGAGACGGCACGACAGGGGGAAGGCTGTCATATTCCTGGATCGGTTGTCTGCGCCGTTGTGGACAGTGGCGTTCAGCTGTGGATGAACAGGCCCTCCAGCCTACCCAGTGAACCTTTGTCCACAGTGGGAGCCGCCGCCTGCCGGTCGCCGTCATCGCTGACGTACTCTCCCCGCAGGTCCCGACCGTCCGCTCCACCGATGGGTCGGGCGCCGGTGAGGAGTCCGCTCCGATCGACAGGAGGATGCCATGGGGGTGACCGCCCCGGTCATGAGGCTGCGCCGACCGCGATGGAAGGACCCGCGCCTGATCATCGGGATCGTCCTGGTGGTGGCCAGCGTGCTGATGGGTGCGCTGCTGGTCTCGCGGCTCTCGGCGACCACACCGGTCCTGGTCGCACGCGGCACCATCGTCCCCGGGGAGGAGATCGACCCGGATCAGCTCACCACTGTGGAACTGAGGTTGGGGGAGCAGGAGGCGATGTACGTCGGCTCCGTCGATGCGGTCCCCGAGGGTGCGGTCGCCACCCGCACGATCCAGGCGGGGGAGCTGCTCCCCGTCTCGGCGCTCGGCCAGGGTGCCGATGTCCCGCTGCGTCCCGTGGTGATCCCCGTCGACGCCACCGTGGCCGAATCCGTGGTGCCCGGAGCTGAGGTCGAGCTCTGGCACACGCGCCCCTCGGACGTGCAGGACGCCTCCGGCCAGGGCGCCGAACTGCTGGTCTCCGATGCGGTGGTGCGCCGCGTCGACGAGGGCAGCTCCCTGGGGATGCGATCGATGGCGGTCGAGGTCCTGGTCCCCAAGGACCAGGTCGGGCCGCTGCTGGAGGTCCTCGCCCGGGGTGAGCGCCTGGACGTGATCGGTGTTCCGGGCACCCACGGGATCGCGCCGTGATCGACGTCGTCCTGTGCGCCTCGGGCAGCGATGAGGTGAGGATCGTGCACGACCTCGCTCACGACGCCGAGCACCGTGCTCGAGTGGTGCGTCGCTGCGCCGACCTGGCCGAGACCCTCGCGGTGGTCGCCGCCGGCGTCGGCGACGTGGTTCTCATCGATCTGTCCGTGCGGGGGCTGGGCAGGGACCCGCTGGCTGATCTGCTGCGCGGAGCCGCCGTGGTGGGTCTGCGCGGACCGGATGCGACTGACCGCACCGGGCTGGGCCTGCGCCATGTGATCGATGCCTCCGTGCCGGTGGAGCACATCCTGGCCATCATCGAGGAGGCGGTGAATGGCCCGGAGGACGGCGACCCGCAGCCGGACGAGCCCGCCGCGGCCGCGGACGCGGCAGCAGGTCGCCTGGTGGCGGTCTGGGGTCCCGGGGGCGCGCCAGGACGCTCAACGATGGCGGTCAACCTCGCCTCCGAGGCCGCCGCTGCAGGGCAGGAGGTGATCCTGGTGGATGCCGACACCTACGGGCCGAGCCTCTCCCAGCAGCTGGGAGTGCTCGACGAGACCCCCGGCATCGTCGCGGCGTGCCGCGCCCACGATCGCGACACCCTCGACGAGAGCACGCTCGAGTCCCTGCTGCCGTTGGTCCAGCCGCGGCTGCGGTTCCTCAGCGGCATCGGGGTGCCTGCCCGCTGGCCGGAGCTGAGCCGCGGTGGCCTGGACGGTGTGTGGGATGCGCTGCTGCGGCGCGGGAGCACGGTGGTGGTCGACGTGGCCGCTGTGCTCGAGGAGGACGAGGACCTCAGCTACGACACCGTGGCGCCCCAGCGCAACGCCGCCGCGATCTCCGCCCTGCAGCGGGCAGACGCGGTGGTCGCGGTGGTCACCGCGGATCCTGTGAGCATCACGAGACTTCTGCGCGACCACGAGAGGCTCCAGGAACTGGACGTCACCGAACTCCACGTGATCGTCAACCGGGTCGGGGCCCCCGTTCCCGGAGATCGGGTGCGGGATCTCATCGCCTCACGCATCCCCGTGGCGGCCCTCCACCTGCTGCCCGAGGAGACCACCACATGCCGCTCGGCATCCTGGGACGGGGCGCTGCTGGCCGAGGCCGCACCGCGCTCGGCGCTGCGCCGTGGCATCCGTGACATCGCCGTGCAGTCCGCACTGCTGCAGGCCCCGACGATCGAGTGATGGGAGAATCGCGCCATGCGCATCTACCTGCCTCTGGCGCCGGAGGACCGGCCCGCCCTGCTCGCCGCCCGCCGCGAGATCGACCTGCCCGCCGGGCGTGAGGCCTGGGCGGTCACCGCGGAGGCCCGCTCCGACCGCCCCGGCCAGGACATCGAGGACCTCGAGTACGACGCGATCCAGGACGCCGTCCACGTCGCGTTGCAGGCGTCGGCACCCGCCTCACGCGCACTGGTGATCGCGGCGGATGTCACCGATCAGGCCGTCGAGCCCCACACTGCGAGCGGGGGTGCCTACGGGGTGCGGCTGCGCACCGGTGCCCGCGCAATCATCGCGAGCTTCCACGTGACCGAGCAGGATGCCCGGACCGCGGAGCAGGACGACACCGATCCCGCACTGCTGTGGTTCGACTCCTCCGAGGGGCCCGGGGCGCTGGTGCACGTGGACCGCCCCGGGGCGTGACCTCTCAGACCCGCCGCTCCCGGTAGGTCGCTGCCGCCTTCTGCTCGACCTCCAGCATCGAGGAGATGTACGGCAGTGCCGCCTTCTCCAGCCGCCCGCCGATCAGCGGCACCTTGGCCGTCAGGTCCCCGTCGATGTCCAGGGTGCAGGAATCGTCCCCGGCAGGGATCAGCTTGACGGCCGCCTCGATGCCCGCAGGCATGCCGGCCACCTCGAGGCGGTTGCGGCCGGTGCGGGAGCCGTCCCCGGCCGGAGCCGACCAGCTCTGCTCTTCGTGCACGGTGAGGCGGGAGCCGACGAAACGACGCGCCACCTCCGGGACTCGATCCGTGGGCAGCACCAGCTCGGTGCGCACGGTGAACGCGCCGGCGGGATCGCCGTCCACGGAGGAGGTGGCGTCGTTGGCGCCGAGTGCGTCCCGGCGGATCTCCGCATAGGCCGGATCGGCATACATCGCGGCGGCCTCGTTAGCGGACAGGGGCAGGGTCAGCGTCTCGTGGACTCTCATCGTCTTCCTTCCGAGGGGATACCCGCTCAGCCTATGCCAGCCCGGACAGGGGCCCGGGCCTGCGCCCCTATCCTTGATCCATGGCCAGCCTCTCCAAGTACGTCGCCGACTCCGCCGGGTTCACCGAGAAGGGGGCTGAGTGGCTCCAGCACTTGGTCGGGGACTGGAACCTCGTCTCGGACCTGCTGCGGGCCGATCTGGTGCTGTGGGTCCAGCGCGAGGGGAAGCCGATGGCGGTGGCGCACTGCCGCCCGGCCACCGGTTCCACCGTCTACTACGAGGACCCCGTCGGCATCGTGCTGGAGAAGGGCGAGGCGCCGGAGATCTCGCAGCTGCTCGGGGGAGCAGAGCCAACCCGCACGGCGCACAGCATCCGCCGAGAGGGGCGCGAGGCCCGCGGTCTCGTGGTACCGGTGCGCAAGAACGGCATCACGCTGGCGGCGCTCGCCGTGGAGTCCCCGGCGCAGAACGGTGCCCCGTCGGACAGCGGGGTGAAGCAGGAGCAGCTGGGCATGCGCCTGCTGCGCATGCTCGAACAGGGCGCGTTCCCCATCGAGGGCGCACCGATCCCGCCGCGGCGCGGTGCACCGCGCGTGGGCGACGGCGTGGTGGAGCTCGACGACCAGGGAGTCGTGCAGTGGGCCTCGCCCAACGCCCTGTCGGCGTTCCACCGCTTCGGCATCGAGGGGGACATGGCCGGCACCACGCTGGCGGAGCTCTCCACCGGGGTGCTGCAGAGCCGTGTCCCGGTGGACGAGTCCTTGCCGCTGGTGCTGATGGGTCGGGCCGCCTGGCGCTCCGACATGCAGGCCAGGGGAGGCACCTTGTCGCTGCGGGCCGTGCCGTTGACCGAGAACGGCCGGCGGATCGGTGCGGTGATCCTGGTGCGGGACGTGACCGAGCTGAGGCGGCGGGAACGCGAGCTGATCACCAAGGACGCCACCATCCGTGAGGTGCACCATCGGGTGAAGAACAACCTGCAGACGGTCGCGGCCCTGCTGCGCCTGCAGTCCCGGCGGATGAAGAGCGATGAGGCCCGCGAGGCGCTCACCGAGGCGATGCGTCGCGTGTCCACCATCGCCCTGGTCCACGAGGCTCTGCTGCAGGGCTCCCAGGAGGCCGTGTACTTCGACGAGGTGATCGACCGCTGCCTGCGCCTGGCCGTGGACGCGGCCAGCGCCTCGGTGCATCGCGCGGGCACCCCGCGCCTGACCGATTCCCAGGTGGAGGTGCGCACGGAGAAGATCGGACGGGCAGGCTCCATCCGCGCGGAGGAGGCTACGCCCCTGGCCCTGGTGGTGACGGAGCTGGCGACCAACGCCGTCGAGCACGGGCTCTCGGAGACCGGCGGAACGCTCACCGTGCGCAGTGCCCGCACCGGTTCGCACCTGGTCATCGACATCGAGGACGACGGCGTCGGCATGGGATCGTCCAAGCCGAGCGGGCTGGGCACGAACATCGCCCAGACCCTGGTGCAGGGGCAGCTGGGCGGCACCCTCACCTGGCACGACCGCCCCGAGGGCGGCACCCGTGCATCGATCGAGGTGTACCTCGACCCGATCAGCACCTGATCCGGAGCGCAAAGGCTCCGCCCCCGTCAGTGCGCCAGACGAGCACGAGCGTGGCCGACGGGTACGCAGCACATCCGATGGGTGCTCCGGGCACCCATGCGCGGTCAGCCCGCGCGGTGCGGCACCCCTGCGCGATCAGCCCGCGCGACGGGCGCGAGCGTTGCGGCGCTTGAGGGAGCGGCGCTCATCCTCGGACAGACCGCCCCAGACACCCGAGTCCTGCCCCGTCTCGAGGGCGAACTTCAGGCACGCGGTCATGACGTCGCACTTCTGACACACCGCCTTGGCCTCCTGGATCTGCGTGATCGCCGGTCCGGTGTTCCCGATCGGGAAGAACAGCTCGGGATCATGGTTGAGGCACTCGGCACGGTGGCGCCAGTCCATCGTCACTCTCTCTTTCCTGAACGTCCCGCACCACCTCGGAGGGTGAGGCGCGACGGGGGTCGTCCTGGGCGGGACGGTCTCGGTCTCAGGGCCCCGCTCCCGCGGGGACGAGGCCCGGAGGGAGGCCCCGGGACCCTTCGCGGAAATGGGCCGTAACCCATTGTCTGGCGCGGCTGACCTGGCTACAAGGGTCTTCTCGCTCCAGCTGGGTGGCACTTCCCACACGGTAGGGACTTGATCCGGAACGCCCGATCGTCCAGCCCGGTGCGAGTGGGCCGCGCCTGCCCGTTGCCCGTTACAGTTCCTCCATGCCCTCCACCCCTCGCCCCGGGAGCCCGACCCCGGAGACCCAGGACGATCCGCGTCCCCAGATCCGCCCTGCAGCGGCTCTGGTGCTGGCGCTCGAGGCGCTGATGATCGCAGCGGCGGCCACCGCGTTCTTCTGGCTGTCCGGTACCGCAGGCGCGAGACCTGGGCTGATGATCGCCCTGGGGGTGTTCCTGCTGGTGTTCACCCTGGGGGCCGCGATCGCTGCTCGCTCCGTGCTGCTGCGGGGCCGGTTCGGGCTGGGCTACGGGATCACCTGGCAGCTGTTCCAGGCGCTGGTGGGTGCCAGCCTGCTGCGCGGCGGACTGTACTGGCAGGGAGCCCTCGCACTGGTGCTCGCGGTGGCGGGTTTCCTCCTGCTGCTGCAGCTGGTGCGCTCCACCCCGCTGCCGCGGCAGGACTGAGTCCCGTAGGACCGCTCCCGCTCCGCCGCTTAT
>NZ_JAMBDS010000070.1:0-13273 GCF_025143785.1 Brachybacterium sp. p3-SID1565 | reverse complement strand
CCCCCCCCCCCCCCCCCCCCCCCCCCCCCCCGCGCCGGTATCATCGCCCAGGACCACGCGCGCGGAAGGACTGACATGACCCAGACCATCACCTCCCCGATCCCTGTGATGCCGAGGCGGGCCGACGGTCGGCGAGTGCTGCTGAAGCTCTCCGGCGAGGCCTTCGGCGGCGGAGCGGTCGGTGTGGACCCCGATGTCGTCTCCCGCATCGCCGGCGAGATCGCCGAGGGCGTCGCTCAGGGCGTGCAGTGCGCGATCGTGGTGGGCGGCGGCAACTTCTTCCGGGGGGCCGAGCTCTCCCAGCGCGGCATGGACCGTCGGCGCGCCGACTACATGGGCATGCTGGGCACGGTCATGAACTGCCTGGCCCTGCAGGACTTCCTGGAGCAGCGGGGTGTGAGCACCCGGGTGCAGACCGCGATCGAGATGGGGCAGGTCGCCGAGCCGTACATCCCCCTGCGCGCCGTGCGTCACCTCGAGAAGGGCCGCGTGGTGATCTTCGGCGCCGGCGCCGGCATGCCCTACTTCTCCACCGACACCGTGGCCGTGCAGCGCGCCCTGGAGATCGGTTGCGAGGAGGTGCTGATGGCCAAGAATGGCGTGGACGGCGTCTACACCGCCGACCCCCGCACGGACCCTCAGGCCGAGCGCCTCGCGGCCGTCACCTACAGCGAGGCCCTCCAGCGCGGCCTCAAGGTCGTCGACGCCACCGCTTTCAGCCTGTGCATGGACAACAGCCAGCCGATGATGGTGTTCGGGCTCGATGAGCCGGGCAACATCACCCGGGCCCTGCGCGGCGACCGCATCGGCACCGTCGTCACCGGCGGCTGAGTCCCGCCGCCGCCCGCTCCTTGCGGGACAATGGACCCACCACCCCAACGATTCGAGGAGCACACCGTGAGCGACGACATCGCAAGCATCCTGAAGGACGCCGAGAAGAAGATGGCCAAGTCCGTCGAGGTCACCAAGGAGGAGTTCACCACCATCCGCACGGGCCGTGCGAACGCGGCGATGTTCCAGGGGATCAACGTGGAGTACTACGGCGCTCCCACCCCGCTCAACCAGCTGGCCTCCCTGAACTTCCCCGAGGCGCGCACCGTCATCGTCACCCCCTACGACAAGACCGCCATGGCAGCGGTGGAGACCGCCCTGCGCGAGTCCGACCTGGGCGTGAACCCCACCAACAACGGTGACAACCTGCGCATCGTGCTGCCGGCCCTGACCGAGGAGCGCCGCAAGGAGTACGTGAAGCTGGCCCGCACCAAGGCCGAGGACGGCCGCGTCTCCGTTCGCGGCACCCGCGGCAACGCCAAGAAGGCCCTCGAGAAGCTGGTCAAGGACAAGCTGGTGGGCGAGGACGAGGGCGTGCGCTCGGAGAAGGACCTCGACGTCCTCACCAAGAAGTACGTCGAGCAGGTGGATCAGGCCCTGGCGGCCAAGGAGACCGAGCTCGAGACCATCTGACGGCGCTGCCCGTCGTCGTCCTGAGCCGCCCTGTGACCGCCGACTCGCGCCGTGAGGCCGCCTCGAGCACCCTCGAGGCGGTCCCGGCGGCGACGGCGGGTGATCCCGCGGGTCCGCTCGGGTCGCCGGCCGGGCTGATCGCGCCCCGGACGGACCCCGAGGTGCCGGCGGTCCACGCCAAGCGGCGCGGCCCTGGCCGCAACCTCCCCGCCGCGATCGCGGTGGGACTGGTCATGGGAGGCATCCTGCTGGGTGCCGTGTTCGCCGTGCCTCGGGCCTTCCCGGTGGTGGTGGCGATCGCACTGTGCCTGGGCATGCTGGAGCTGACCCGCGCCCTGTCCCACGGGGGGCTTAGGGTCCCCGCTGTCCCCCTGCTGGTGGGGGTGATCGGCATGGTGGTCTCCACGGTCTCCTACGGTGTGGGCGGGCTGATCGTCTCCACCGCCGCTGTCGTGTGCGTGCTGATCCTGTGGCGGGTCAGCGAGTCGATGGGCCTGACCGCTCTGCGCGACGTGACCGGTGGCGTGTTCGCGCTGGCCTGGGTGCCGTTTTTGGGCTGCTTCATCTTGCTGCTGTTCGCCCAGGAGGGCGGGCCGTGGCTGGTGCTGCTGGCGGTGCTGGTCCCGGTGGCCAACGACACCGGCGGCTACGTCGCCGGAGTGCTCTTCGGCTCCCACCCGATGGCGCCGAGCATCAGCCCCAAGAAGAGCTGGGAGGGCTTCGCCGGCTCCCTCGTGGCAGGGGCGGCCGCCGCGATCATCATGACGGTGACCGTGCTGGATGAGGCATGGTGGATCGGCGCGATCCTGGGACTGGTGCTGGTGGTCGTCTCCACCGGCGGCGACCTCGCCGAATCCCTGCTCAAGCGCGATCTGCGCATCAAGGACATGGGGCACCTGCTGCCCGGGCACGGCGGCATGCTGGACCGGCTCGACTCGATCCTGCTGGCCGCGCCGACCACCTACATCATGCTGGAGATCCTGCTTCCGTGAACGCTCAGCCCCCGACCTCCTCCACCGCTGCCGAGCCCGGTGCGCACCGCGATCCCGCCGGACCGCCGCGCACCTCCTCGGCCCGGAACCCCGATCTGTCCCGTGAGGCGATCCCCGGTCAGAAGGTCGCCCTGGCGCCCGGGCAGCTGCAGCTGCGGCCGGCGCGTCGCGGGAAGCCGCCGGCCCACCTGGCCGACCTTACGCTCGAGGAGCGCATCGAGGCCGTGAAGGAGATGGGCCTGCCGGGCTTCCGCGCCAAGCAGCTCTCGGTCCACTACTTCGAGCACTTCACCACCGATCCGGAGCTGATGACGGACCTCCCCCGGGAGCGTCGCGAGGAGCTCGTCGAGCGGTTCTTCCCGACCCTGCTCACCCCGGTCTCCCGCCAGTCCGCAGATCACGGTGCCACCCAGAAGATCCTGTGGCGCCTCTTCGACGGCTCCATGGTGGAGTCGGTGCTGATGCGCTACTCGGACCGCATCACCCTGTGCATCTCCTCCGAAGCGGGATGCGGCATGAACTGCCCCTTCTGCGCCACCGGGCAGATGGGCCTGACCCGCAACCTCTCCGCCGCCGAGATCATCGAGCAGGTGCGGATCGCCAACCGGATGCTCGCCGCGGGCGAGATCCCCGGTGGCACCGGCCGCGTCTCCAACATCGTGTTCATGGGGATGGGGGAGCCACTGGCCAACTACCGTCCCGTGGCCACCACCTGCCGTCGCCTCAACGCCCCGGCCCCCGAGGGCTTCGGCATCGGCGCCCGCCACATCACCGTCTCCACGGTGGGGCTGGCCCCCGCGGTGCGCAAGCTGATGGCCGAGAGGATCCCCGTGACCCTCGCCGTGTCCCTGCACGCCCCGGACGACGCACTGCGCGACGAACTGGTGCCGATCAACACCCGGTACGACGTGGACGACATCCTCTCCGCCGCCCACGAGTACTTCCAGGCCACCGGGCGCCGCGTCAGCATCGAGTACGCGCTGATCCGCGACATCAACGACCAGGCCCACCGTGCCCAGCTGCTGGCCGACAGGCTGATCGCCCACGGCGGCGCCCACTGGGTCCACGTCAACCCCATCCCCCTGAACCCGGTCAAGGGATCGAAGTGGACGGCCTCGGACCCGCTGGTGGAGAAGAAGTTCGTGGAGACCCTGCGGGACAACGGCATCTCCGCCACCATTCGCGACACCCGCGGTTCGGACATCGACGGTGCCTGCGGGCAGCTGGCCGCCGAGGTGATCGAGACCGACGAGCACCGCGCCGATCGCGAGGCCCGGGTGGCTCGGGTCGAGGCCGTCGCGTCCCGGCCGGAATGACCCGCCCGCCCTGCACGAACCGCGCCCCCCACGCCGCTACAGTGGGACCGCGACCCCGCCGAGGAAGGACCCACTGGTGAGCACATCGTTCGAACGCGTCTCTCGCTTCAGCGTCGGCTACGACACGCACGAGGTGGACGAGTTCCTCGCGCGCGCCCGCACCGCCTACGAGGGCCGCGACGCCGGTTTCTCCGGCAACGACATCTCCTCGGTCAGCTTCGGCACCGAGCGCGGCGGCTACGACATGCGGGTGGTCGACGAGGCCCTGGACCGGCTCTCCGACGCCTTCGCCCTGCAGGCCCGTGACGACGCCATCGCCGAGCGCGGCGAGGAGGCATGGGTGGCGGAGCTGACCCGCCGCGCCGAATCGCTCAAGGAGCGCCTCGAGCGCCCCGCGGGGGAGCGGTTCTCGCCTGCGGCCGAGGGCGAGCCCGCCTACGACAGGACCGACGTCGACGCCCTGTGCGACCAGTTGATCGCCTACTTCACCGAGGGCCACCCGATGAGCGTGGACGACGTGCGCCGTGCCGCCTTCCGCCGCCGGCGAGGGGCCGAGGGCTACCGCGAGGCCGTGGTGGACGTGTACCTCGACCACGTGGCGGACGTGATGGCCTCCGTGCCGTGACCGGCAGCCCTGTCCGGCGCCTGGTGCTGCTGGGCTCGACCGGGTCCATCGGGACCCAGACCCTCGAGGTCCTCCAGCGCTACCGGGACGTGGCCCATCTGCACGGGATCGCCGTGGGAGGAGGCCGCCCCGAGCTCGCCGCGCAGCAGGTGCTTCTGCACCGCCCCGAGCACGTCGCGGTGGCCGATGCCGCCCGCGCCGAGGTCGTCGAGGACGCCATCGCAACGGCCTGCCGTGATGCCGGGGTGCCCGCCCCTGCGATGAAGGCGGGCGAGGAGTCCGTGGTGGAGCTGGCAGGCTCCCTGGGGCCCGGTGACGTGGTGCTGAACGCCGTCACCGGCTCCATCGGACTGCTGCCCACGCTGGCGGCGCTGGACTCCGGTGCCCGCCTCGCGCTGGCGAACAAGGAGTCCCTGGTGGTCGGCGGGGCCCTGGTGACCGCGCGCGCAGCCGAAGGGCAGATCCTGCCGGTGGACTCCGAGCACACCGCGATCGCTCAGGCGCTGGCCGGGGTGCGATCGGACCAGGTGGACCGGTTGGTGGTCACCGCCTCCGGCGGCCCGTTCCGCGGCCACAGCCGCGAGCAGCTCGCCCGGGTCACCCCCGAGCAGGCCCTGGCCCACCCCACCTGGGCGATGGGCCCGGTGATCACCACCAACTCGGCGACCCTGGTGAACAAGGCCCTCGAGGTGATCGAGGCGTGCTTCCTGTTCGACCTGCCCGAGGAGCGCGTGGACGTGGTGGTCCACCCGCAGTCGATCGTGCACTCCATGGCCACCCTGGTGGACGGCTCCACGATCGCCCAGGCCAGCCCCCCGGACATGCGCCACGCGATCGGCTGGGCGCTCGCCCACCCCGAGAAGCTGCCGCGCCTGGCCCGGCCACTGGACTTCACCACCGCGCAGTCCTGGACCTTCGAGCCCGTCGACGAGCAGACCTTCCCCGCGATCCAGGTGGCGCGCGGAGCCCACCGCGAGGGAGGGGGTGCGATGGCCGTCCTCAACGCCGCCAACGAGGAGGCCGTGACCGCCTTCTTCGAAGGCGGGCTCTCCTTCCTCGGGATCGTGGAGACCATTCAGGCGGTGCTGGCCGATCCGGCGCGCCCCCGCGTCGAGCCGGCCGACGGGGTTCCGGCGCTGCTGGACCTTGAGCGGTGGGCCCGTACCGCCGCCCGCACCGCGATCGCTGCTCGCGCCGCGGAGTCCCGCCCATGACGGTGGCCCTGTCCCTGCTGGGTGTGGTGATCATCGGCCTGGGCCTGGCCGCCTCGATCGCCCTGCACGAGATCGGGCACCTGGTGCCCGCCAAGGCCTTCGGTGTGCGCGTGACCCAGTACATGATCGGCTTCGGGCCCACGGTCTGGTCCCGTCGTCGTGGCGAGACCGAGTACGGGATCAAGGCGATCCCCCTGGGTGGCTACGTCCGCATGATCGGCATGTACCCGCCGCACCGCGGGGACGCCCCCGGCACCGTGCGCGAGGACTCCACCGGCTTCGTCCAGCAGATGGCGCAGGATGCCAAGGAGTACGAGGCCGCCCAGTACGACCCGGCCGAGGTGCACCGCACCTTCGTGTCCCTCTCCGTGCCCCGCAAGATCGTCGTGATGCTGGGCGGGCCGGCGATGAACCTGCTGCTGTCGGTCCTGCTGATCGGGGTGCTGGCCTGCGGCATCGGCCTGCCCGCGGTGACCCCCGCGGTGCAGGCGGTCTCGGAGTGCGTGCTGCCGGCCGACGCCCCTGAAGGCACCTCCTGCGAGGGCCGCCCCGCAGCGCCCGCACTCGCCGCCGGGATCCGGCCCGGTGACACCCTGATCGAGATCGACGGCCACCAGATCCGCCGCTGGGAGGATGTCACCGCGGCAGTGCGCGCCGCGGGCGATCGCACCGTGCCCGTGGTCGTGGAGCGGGACGGCGAGGAGCTCACTCTCCAGGCCACGCCCATCGTCGATGCCCGCCCGGTGCTGGACGAGAACGGTGCGGTGGTGCGCGATGACAGCGGTGCGATGCTCACCGAGCAGGTGGGCTTCCTCGGTGTCTCCGGCACCCCGGACCTGGTGCGGCAGTCCCCGGCGGCGGTGCCGGAGCTGGCCTGGTCCACCCTCTCCCAGACCGCCCGGCTGGTGATCGCCCTGCCGGCTCGTCTGGTGGACGTCGCCAAGGCCGCGTTCGGCCCGGGGGAGCGAGACCCGAGCGGCCCCATCGGCGTGGTGGGGGTGACCCGTCTGGCCGGGGAGGTGGCCGCCGCGGATCAGCCGGGATTCGAGCTGCGGGAGAAGACCGGCACCATGATCTCCATGCTGGCCTCGCTGAACATGGCCCTGTTCGTGTTCAACCTGCTGCCACTGCTGCCCCTGGACGGCGGGCACGTGGCCGGCGCCCTGGTGGAGGGGGTGCGACGCTGGATCGCGCGGCTGCGCGGCAGGCCCGATCCCGGGCCGGTGGACATCTCCCGCATGCTGCCGCTGACCAATGCCGTGGCGATCGTGCTCCTGGTGATGACGGTGCTGCTGCTGTACGCGGACATCGTCAAGCCCATCCGCCTGTTCCCCTAGGCGCGTGCCTGCCCCGTAGCTGGGCCCGCCACCGCGGTGCTGGACCTGCCTCTGCGTTGCGGCCTGCCGCTGTGCAGGTGCGGTGGAGGTGTCGAAGCTCGCCACCCGCACCCAGGTGCCCGCGGTCATAATGGGACGGTGACTTCAGTGAGCCTCGGCATCCCGTCCGTCAAGCAGCCGCCGCCCGTCCTCGCGCCGCGTCGGCAGACCCGCAAGGTGCGCCTCGGCGACATCGCCGTGGGTGGCGACGCACCGATCACCGTGCAGTCGATGACCACCACCCCCACGCATGACATCAACGCGACCCTGCAGCAGATCGCGGAGCTCACCGCTGCAGGCTGCGACATCGTGCGCGTGGCCTGCCCGCGCCAGGAGGATGCCGACGCCCTCAAGGCGATCGCCGCGAAGTCCCCCATCCCGGTGATCGCCGACATCCACTTCCAGCCCAAGTACGTGTTCGCCGCGATCGAGGCGGGCTGTGCGGGCGTGCGGGTGAACCCCGGCAACATCCGCCGCTTCGACGACCAGGTGGGGGACATCGCCCAGGCCGCGAAGGACCACGGCACCGCCCTGCGGATCGGCGTGAACGCCGGCTCCATCGACCAGCGCATGATGAAGGGCGACCGTGTCACCCCGGAGGCCCTGGTGGCTTCCGCCGTGTGGGAGGCCGGCCTGTTCGAGGAGCACGACTTCCACGAGTTCGGCATCTCCGTGAAGCACAACGACCCGGTGATCATGGTGGAGGCCTACCGCCAGCTCTCCGAGAAGGGCGACTGGCCCCTGCACCTCGGCGTCACCGAGGCCGGCCCCGCCTTCCAGGGCACCATCAAGTCCTCCGTCGCCTTCGGCATCCTGTTGAGCGAGGGCATCGGTGACACCATCCGCGTGTCCCTCTCCGCCCCTCCTGTGGAGGAGGTCAAGGTCGGGAACCAGATCCTGCAGTCGCTCAACCTCAAGCCGCGCAAGCTGGACATCGTCTCCTGCCCCTCCTGCGGTCGCGCCCAGGTGGACGTGTACACCCTCGCCGACAAGGTGACCGAGGGGCTCAAGCACCTCGAGGTCCCGCTGCGTGTGGCCGTCATGGGCTGCGTGGTCAACGGCCCCGGGGAGGCCCGTGAGGCCGATCTGGGCGTCGCCTCCGGCAACGGCAAGGGGCAGATCTTCGTCAAGGGCGAGGTCATCAAGACGGTGCCCGAGGCCGAGATCGTGGAGACCCTGCTGGCCGAGGCCAACCGCATCGCGGCCGAGATGGAGTCCGCCGAGGCGGGCGGGGCCCCGTCGGTCTCGGTGGGCTGATCCAGGTCATGTTCCGGCGCGGTGCGCGCGTGCGGCCCCTGCGCCCGTCCGCTTGGAACCCCTCCCTCGCCCTCGCCCGGCGCGACCGCGTGGTCAACGCCCTGGGCGGCGCACGCCTGGTGGAGCTCGCCCGTGCCGGAGCACTGGGGCGGGAGTTCCAGATCGCCGGGGAGGACCATGATCCCGAGGGCATCCTGTGGGACGGCGTGAACCTGTCCCCGATGAGCGCCTCGGAGGAGGCGATCGACCTCTTCGGCCGCTACGTCGTCGCCCGCCCGCGCCGCGCCAGCTCCGTGGTGGGCCCGCGGGCGGCCGTCGAGCAGCTGTGGCCCCACCTGGAGCCGCTGTGGGGAGCGGAGGTGCGCGAGCACCGCTGGAGTCAGCCCCTGCTGATGGCCAGGGGAGAGGCGGGCGCGCCGATGGGCGCAGGTCTCCGTGCAGCGGTCCCGTCCCAGATCGACCGCGTGTTCCCCGCCTCCGTGGCCATGTTCCGCGAGGAGGTGGGGGCGGACCCGCTGCGCGGTGACGGCGGCCGCGGCTACCGCGCGCGGGTCACCGAGCTGCTCCACCAGCAGCGCACCTACGTGGTCCTCGAGGGCACCGAGGTCGTGTTCAAAGCCGATGTGGGGGCGCTGTTCGAGGACGTCGCGCAGATCCACGGGGTGTGGGTGAAGCCCTCGCACCGCTCCCGGGGCCTGGGCCGCGCCGCCATGGCGGAACTGGTCCCGCTGGTGCGCCGCGACCACGCGCCCCACGTGTCCCTGTACGTCAACGACTACAACGAGCCCGCCCGGCGTGCCTACGCCGCCGCTGGCTTCGAGCAGGTGGCAGAGCTCTCCACGATCCTGTTCTGATCTTCTCGGTTCTGGTCTGCTCTGTTCTGTTCTGGTCTGGGCCGATCGGTGGTGGTCCGCGGTGCTCTCCCGCAGCGCCGCTCGGTCATCCCAGTTGGCACGGTTCTGCTCGATCCAGCTCTCACGTCCGTCCATGCCGCCCACCGTACTGATGATCCTCGGCGTCCCTACACTGCATCCATGACGTCCTCGCGCCGCGACTCCGCCCCCCCACCGGCGAGGGTGCCCCCGCCTGCCTGTACCTGCTGGTGGGCCCGCCGGCTGTCGGCAAGCTGACCATCGCTCGCGAGCTCGCCTCCCGCTGCGGCGCGATCGTGGTGGACAACCACCTCGTCAACAATGCCGTGTTCGTGCCCCTCGGGCTGAACCGCGGCGAGGAGGTGTCCCTCGCGGACACCGATGCCCTCCGCGCCCGGGTGCTCGACGTGGTGCTCGAGGCCACCGAGGCGGCCCCGGCCCGTTTCAGCCACGTCTTCACGATCTGGCTGCCGGAGGGACCGGGCAACGCCGCCTACGTCGAGCGGCTGCGCGGTCTCGCCCATCGCCGCGGGGCACGGTTCGTCCCGGTCTGGCTCACGGCCGATGCGGGCGCTCTGCTCTCACGGGTGGACGCCCCGGAGCGCGCCCAGCGCAGCAAGCTCACCGATGCCGCCGTCCTTCAGGACCTGCTCGAGGTCCCCCTGCTGGCGGCGCCCGAGGATGGCCTCACGATCGACACAACGCAGGTCGCACCCGCGCAGGCGGTGACGCAGATCCTCGAGTCGCTGCGCTGAACGGCGCGACCGAGCGGTGCCGCCGGGAGGTCGATGCCCGTCACCTGGGAGGTGCTGCGGCCCCGGTCAGAGCGCGTCGATCGCGAGCAGCACGTTCGCTGCCGTCCACGCCAGCGGAGCCACCTCCGCGGGTCGGCCGTCGAACAGCACCTTCTCGGGCAGCGACCCCACCTGGGTGCGATGGCCCGCCAGCCAGCGGAGCACCTCGTGAGCATCGGCGTGATCGCCGGCTCGTGCCAGTGCGAGACCCAGCAGGCTGGTGGACGGTGTCCAGCTGACCCCGTCCTGCCGCCAGGACTCACCGGGGGCGATGCCTCCTCCGGGACGCGAGAGCCGTGAGCGCAGGGACCGCAGCTGCCGGGCGGGCACGACGCCCGGCATGCCGGAGGCGTCGAACAGTGCCAGCGCCGAGTCCTCGCCCCCGCCGGTGCGGTACCGCTGGTACCCGGCCGCGCCGAAGCTGCCGTGCAGGAGCGCCTCGAAGCTCTCGGCCGCGCGGGAGACGGGGGACTCCGCGGTGAGCGCGGCCGCCGCACGCAGGCCCCGCAGCGTCGCCGCCATGGTCCACAGGGTGACGTGCTTCTCCCGCACCTCCCAGTAGTCGGGGGTGGCGGGCGGCAGGGCGGTCCCGGCCTCGGTCAGCTCCACCAGCAGGGAGGTGGAGCGATCGACGAGGTCCGACAGGGACCCGGCCAGGTCGACGCGGTCCCTCGGCCCCACGGCCTCCAGCACCTCCTCCACCGCCCAGAGCAGCAGTCCCGTCCCGTCGAGCTGGCGGGGCCGGGAGTCCGGCCGGGCTCCCGTGGACGGCTCGTACCGTGCCTCGAACCATCCGTCGCGCGCCTGCAGGGACTGCAGGTGCAGCAGGATCTGGGCGGCCCGTTCCGCATGCCCCACCCGTGCCAGGGCGACCGCGCAGAAGGCGGCGTCCCGCGGCCAGACGTACCGCCAGGAGGGACTCCATGCCGCGACCGGGGCCGGCATTCCCTCCGAGAGCACCCACAGGTCCTGCAGGGCGGAACGGGCGAGGTCGCGCAGGTCCTCGGGCACAGCGGTCAGCCATGGCCGTGCGGCCTTCGTGAACGCATCGGAGGCGAGGACGATCGGGTGGGTGGCGCTCAGTCCGCGCACCAGGCGGGTGCCCGGCTGCAGTGCGGAGACGGGCATCCCGCTCGCGCCACGGGCCACCGGCGTGCCCGGCATCGCCCCGGCCCCGGGTGCCGCGGCTGATCCTCGCGCCCCCACCAGCACCCGTTCACCGGCGCCGTCGAAGGCCACGGTCTGGGACCACAGGGAGATCACAGTGCGGGAATCGGTGCTCGGGCGCGAGACCGCAGCGACACCACCGGTGCCCAGCACGCCCATCGCCCCCAGCAGTCCCGCGCCGCGCAGAAGCCGACGTCGGTCAGGGAGAGTGCGACCGGCGCCGCCGTTGGCCGGGGCGTTGGAACGGCCGAGCGGGCCGTGGCGAAGACCGTCGGGGCTCAGAGCATCCTCCGTTGCGGGTGCGATGCGTGAATCGGTGCCTGCGCCCATGGTCGCATGAGACGGACGGATCCGTGCGGCGGCGCGGCTAGCATGGACCCGGCTCCGTCCGCCGCACCGAAAGGCCTGCCCCATGATCCGTCTGTCCTCCTCGTTCATCCGCACCCTGCGCGAGGACCCGGCGGATGCCGAGGTCGCCAGCCACCGCCTGCTGGTGCGCGCCGGCTACATCCGCCGCAGCGCCCCGGGCGTGTACACCTGGCTGCCGCTGGGACTGAAGGTGATGCGCAAGGTGGAGCAGATCGTGCGGGAGGAGCAGGACGCCATCGGCGGTCAGGAGCTGCTGTTCTCCGCCCTGCAGCCCCGCGAGCCCTACCAGGCCACCGGCCGCTGGGACGAGTACGGTCCCACCCTGTTCCGGCTGCAGGACCGCAAGCAGGCCGACTACCTGCTGGCCCCCACGCACGAGGAGATGTTCACCCTCGCGGTGAAGGACCTGTTCTCCTCGTACAAGGACCTGCCCTCGATGCTGTACCAGATCCAGACCAAGTTCCGCGACGAGGCTCGCCCCCGTGCGGGCCTGCTGCGGGTGCGCGAGTTCATCATGAAGGACGCCTACTCCTTCGACATCGACGATGTCGGCCTGGACGTCTCCTACGAGAAGCAGCGCGGCGCCTATCAGCGCACCTTCGACCGCCTGGGGCTGCCCACCGTGATCTGCCAGGCCGATGCCGGCGCCATGGGAGGATCCCGTTCCGAGGAGTTCCTGCATCCCACCCCGATCGGGGAGGACACCTTCGTGGTCTCCGACGGCGGCTACGCGGCCAACGTCGAGGCCGTCACCACGCTGCCCCCGCAGGCCCTCACGGAGGAGCAGATCGCGGCTCTACCCGCGATGCACGTCGAGGACACCCCCGGTGCCAGCACCATCGCGGCGCTCACCGACTTCTCCAACCAGGCGTTCCCCGGCCGGGGACCGATCGCGGAGTCGGGGGAGTGGACCCGCTACGAGATGCTCAAGCACCTGGTGTACCTGCTCACCCATCCCGACGGCTCCACCGAGCCGCTGGTGATCGCGATCCCGGGCGACCGTGAGGTGGACGAGAAGCGCTTGGAGGCTGCCCTGGCCCCGGCGGTGGCCGCGCCCTTCACCGACGAGGACTTCGCCGCGCACCCGGTGCTGAAGAAGGGCTTCATCGGCCCCGAGGGTCTGGGCCTGGAGGGTGCCAGCGGTATCCGCTACCTGGTGGACCCCCGCGTGGTGCCCGGCAGCGCATGGGTGGCCGGTGCCGGTGAGAAGGACAAGCACGTCTACGACCTGGTGTACGGCCGCGACTTCACCGCCGACGGCACCATCGAGGCCGCCGAGGTGCGCGACGGGGACCCCGCCCCCGACGGCTCGGGCCCCCTGCGCCTGACCCGAGGCATGGAGATGGGCCACATCTTCCAGCTGGGCCGCAAGTACGCGGAGGCGCTGGACCTGAAGGTGCTCGACGAGAACGGCAAGGCCCAGGTGGTCACCATGGGCTCCTACGGGATCGGCGTGACCCGCGCCGTGGCCGCCATCGCGGAGCTCTACCACGATGACAAGGGCCTCGCCTGGCCGCGCGAGGTCGCCCCGGTGGATGTCCATCTGGTCGCCACCGGCAAGGACCAGGCGGCGTTCGAGGAGGCCGAGCGCATCGCGACCCAGCTCGAGGACCGCGGCCTCACCGTGATCTACGACGATCGCCCCAGGGTCTCTCCCGGGGTGAAGTTCAAGGATGCCGAACTGCTGGGCATGCCCACCATCGTGGTGGTCGGCAAGGGCCTGGCTCAGGGCGTGGTGGAGGTGCGGGATCGTGCCTCCGGGGAGATCCGCGAGGTCTCCCCGCTGGACGTGGTCCAGGCCGTGGTGGAGCAGGCACGTCCCGCCTG
>NZ_JAMBDS010000007.1:0-83494 GCF_025143785.1 Brachybacterium sp. p3-SID1565 | reverse complement strand
GCTGCTACCCCCACTGTCTCGGCCGACGGTGCGCTCGGTCGCCCTCGAGCTCCCGCCGCCCTTCGTTGCTCCGGAACGGTTCCGGCCAGCCTTGGAGCGCGACGCTGAGGGTCGGGCTAACCTCGACGGGTGACTACCCAGACCTCCTCCTCTGACGAGCGCGCCGACGGGCAGCTCGCTCGCTCCCTCGGTCACGGTCAGATGGCCATGATCGCGATGGGCTCGGCACTGGGCACCGGGCTGTTCCTGGGCTCCGGCGAGGCGATCGCCCTGGCTGGCCCCGCCGTGATCATCACCTTCGCGATCGGCTCCCTCATCGCTGCCACCATCGCCCTGTCGATGGGAGAGATGGCCTCCCGCCACCCGGTGCGCGGTGGCTTCGGCACCCTCGCAGCCCGCTACCTCTCCCCGTTCTGGGGCTACCTGAGCCGCTGGCTGTACTGGATCGTCACCGTGGGCGTGACCGGCGCGGAACTGGTGGCCTGTGCCGCCTACCTCTCGTACTGGGCGCCGGGAGTGCCGCTGTGGGCGGGCATCCTGCTGTTCGCCGCGGTGATCGTGGGCATCAACCTGGCCAGCGTGGGCTCCTTCGGCACGGTCGAGTTCGCGCTCTCCTCCGTGAAGGTGATCGCCGTTGCGGTGTTCATCGTCGTCGGGGCGTTCCTGGTGTTCGTGGGCCTGCCCTCCCAGCCCGCCCCCGGTCTCGCCCTTCTCACGGCCGACGGGGGCTTCGCCCCGATGGGATGGGCGCCGGTGTGGGTGGCCCTGTCGATCGTGATGTTCTCCTTCGGCGGCATCGAGCTGCTGTCCATCACCGCCGCCGAGGCCAAGGACCCGGCCCGCTCCATCCGCACCGCCGCCCGTACCACCGTGGTGCGCCTGGCGTTCTTCTACGTGGCGTGCATCAGCATCGTGCTGTGCCTGGTGCCGTGGCGGCAGGCCGCCGGCACCGGTGAGGACGTGGCCACCTCCCCGTTCGTGATGGTGTTCGACCGGGTGGGCATCCCCGGTGGTGCGCACGTGACCAACCTGCTGGTGCTGATCGCCGCGCTGTCGGCAGCCAACGCCAACCTCTACGCCGGCAGCCGCATGCTGCACTCCCTGGCCTCCGACGGACTGGCACCCCGGGCCGTCGCCTGGACCACCCGCAGCCGGGTACCGGTGGTGGGCATCGCCTGCAGCTCGATCGGCATCCTCGGCGCCGCGATCCTGGCGTTCAGCGGGGTGGGCGGCGTGTTCGGGTACATGATGAGCCTGGTGGTGTTCTCGGTGCTGATGGTGTGGACCCTGATCCTGCTCACCTACATTAGCTTCCGTCGCAGCGGCACCACCGGAGCCACCTTCCGGATGCCCGGCGGGATCGGCACCGCCGTGGTGGGCCTGGTAGGGCTGGCGGCGGTGTTCGCCACGGTCGCGGTGCGGCCCAGCATGCAGGTGGCGGCGATGGTGGGTGTGCCCGCGGTGGTGCTCGCCTCGGTGCTGTACCTGGCGGTGGCCCGGCACCGCATCGAACCGGCCGACATCGACGAGGCCTTCGCCGAGGCCGAGACGATGCGCTGACGCCGCCCTCCCGGTCTCCCCGCGCAGACCGTCACGTGGTGTTCGTTACGGTACGTCCGATCCGGTTTGGGCGACAGCGTTCCTGGGGGTAATCTGTAGGAACCTTCGACCTCGGTGTGTTGAAACCCGGTGTTGAAGTCTCGCGCGAGTGGCGGAATTGGCAGACGCGCACGGTTCAGGTCCGTGTGCCCGAAAGGGCGTGGGGGTTCAACTCCCCCCTCGCGCACCGCGAGGAAAACCCCCTTCACCAGCAGAAATGCCGGTGGAGGGGGTTTTTCGTGCCTCGGTGGTGTGGCGGTGAGTGGCGCAGAGCGAGGATGGGTCCTGCGTGGTCGGGACCGACGGGCTGCGCTAGCCACACGTGTGGTGAGACGCTGGGGGAGCCCCCAGCGCCGCCGTGAAGGGATGACCCTGTGACAACCCCAGCCCCTGAGAGCTTCATCGAGAACTCCCTGCTGCAGGGGGACAACTTCCGCATCACTCCGATCACGCCGCGCCTGGTGCGCCTGGAATGGTCGCCCTCGGGCACCTTCGAGGACCGCCCCTCCGTGTTCGCCACCAACCGCGAGCTGCGGGACGAGTCCGCGCGCGTGAGCGAGACGGCCACCGGGGTGCGCGTGGAGACCGACCACTACGTGCTGGACTACGACCGCGGCGAGTTCTCCGCCAACGGTCTCTCCCTGTCGGTGCTGGGCGGCGTCTCCAACTACCACTCGATCTGGCGGTACCAGCAGGATCTGTCCCTGCCGGCCCACCGCACGGCCCGCCGCGAGGGCCGCACCACCCGGCCCCTGGACGGCAACCTGGGCGGGGCCACCCGCACCCTGGACGAGGCCGACGGCGCCGTTGACCTCGATCCCGGGGTGAACAGCACCTACGGCTACGCGGACATCGACGACTCGGGCTCGATGGTGTTCGGGCCCGACGGTGAACTGCAGGCGCGGGGTGCCGAGCCGGGTTCCGTTGACCTGTACGTGTTCGCCGCGGGCCGCGACCACGTGGCTGCCGTGAGGGATCTGTTCGCGCTGTCCGGTCCGCAGCCGCTGCTCCCGCGCTGGGCGCTGGGCAACTGGTGGTCCCGCTTCCACCGCTACACGGAGCAGACATACCTAGATCTGATGGACCGCTTCGCCGCTGAGGGTGTGCCGTTCTCGGTCGCCGTGATTGACATGGACTGGCACGTGACCGAGGTGGACCCTGTCTACGGCTCCGGCTGGACCGGGTACACCTGGGACCCGGAGCTGTTCCCGGACCCGGAGCGGTTCCAACGCGAACTGCATGAACGGGGCCTGAAGGTCACCCTCAACGATCACCCGGCCGATGGTGTTCGCGCCTTCGAGGCCCTCTACGGTCGGGTCGTGGAGGCCATGGGCAAGGAGGTGGACGGCTCCGCGGTCGAGTTCGATGTCACCGATCCCGTGTTCATCAAGGCGTACCTGGCGGCGCTGCATCGAGGCTTGGAGGAGCTGGGCACCGACTTCTGGTGGCTGGACTGGCAGTCGGGCCCCTATTCGAAGGTCCCCGGCATGGATCCGCTGTGGGTGCTCAACCATGTCCAGTACGAGGACACCCGCAAGCAGATGGGGGAGGGACTGATCCTGTCCCGCTACGCCGGACCAGGCAGTCACCGCTATCCGGTCGGTTTCTCCGGTGATGCCGTGATCAGCTGGGACTCCCTGGCGTTCCAGCCGCGGATGACGGCTGCCGCGGCGAACATCGGCTACGGCTGGTGGAGCCATGACATCGGCGGCCACATGGGCGGGTACTGGGACGACGAGCTCGCCACCCGCTGGGTGCAGTTCGGCGTGTACTCCCCGATAATGCGCCTGCACTCCTCCAGCTCCCGGTTCACCGGCAAGGAGCCGTGGATGTTCCCCGAGCCCGCGCACGCGGTGATGGTGGAGCAGCTGCGCCTGCGCCACCGTCTGGTGCCCTACCTGCATGCCATGAACCGCCGCGCGCACCGCGAGGGTCGTTCCCTGGTGGAGCCCACCTACTTCGAGGACACGTCCATCGAGGCGTACATGTACCGCGACCAGTATTTCTTCGGCTCGCAGCTGCTGGTGGCGCCGATCGTGCGACCCGCGGACCGCACCACCCGGCTCGCCGTGGCCGAGGCGTGGCTGCCCGCGGGCCGCTGGACCGATGTCACCACCGGCATCTCCTATCGCGGGGGCCGACTGGCGAGCCTGCACCGCGACGTGTCCTCGATCCCGGTGCTGCTGCGCGCCGGCGGGTTCCTGCCACTGGTCGCCGAGGGGGAGTCCCTGGACATCCGCGAGACCGGCCCGGCGCTCGAGGTGCTCGTCGCCGGCGGCGCCGACGGCACGTTCACGCTGGCCGAGGAGACCGAGCCCGGGACCTGGGCCGAGACCGTGTTCTCGCTGGACGTCGAGGCCGGGCGCCTCACCATCGAGCCCGCGACCGGCGACGGATTCCCGGCCCGCACCATCTGGGAGCTGACGCTCCTGGGCTTCGGCCCGGAGGCGGCCGGCGACCTCACCGTACGCGGTGCCGAGATCCAGAGCGTGACCACCTCCGACGGTCGGGTGAGGGTGCGCCTGGTCGGTGCCGGCACCGAGCCGGTGGTGCTGGAGGGCGCAGGGCTCGGCACCACCGGGCCCGGCGACGTGCTGGGCCAGGTGGAGAAGGTGCTGCGCGGCGCGGCCATCGGCTACTTCACCAAGGACCTGCTGTTCGCCCAGCTCGAGCGTGACGGCGCCGCCGCCCTCAGCTCCCTCGCCGCGTACGGCACGGTGCCCGTGTTCACGCCGGAGGATGTCGAGCACGGCCACCCCACCCCGGAGCTGGTCGCCGCCCTCACGGAGCTGCTGCTCGCTGATCGGTGACAGGAACGGGTGCACTCGTCCGGGCTCAGGTCAGGGCGTGCGCACCCAGCCCTCGTCCTGGTGCAGCCACCGCTGCACCTCGCCGGTCACGGCGGGAACGTCGCCGGTCAGCCAGTAGGTGGATCCGGGGTCCCAGCCGCCGATCACGCTCGCGGTATCGGCATCGACCTCAAGGGCACGGGTGGCGGCCTGCAGGTACCCGGCCACCGTCAGGTGCACGGCGTCCCACTGCTGCGCCACCTGCTCCCAGTCGGGCACCACCCATCTGCCGTCCCGGCCAGTGACCTGGTACCAGTCACCCCTGCGCGAGGCCGAGACCTCCAACGGGTGCTCACGGCACAGGGCGATCCAGTCCTCCGCGCCTGTGATTTCGAGGGTGCGGCCGGGCCCGTGCACCGGTGTCACCCACGCGTCGACCCAGCCCATCTCGTCCTCCACCAGGTCCAGTGCGGCGGGGACCCGGTCCACCGTCTGCTGCAGTCCCAACGGGGTCGACCACCATGACCCCGACGGTGCGTTCCGGGCATGCCGGGGCTGCTTCTTGCGTGCGGCTGCCTCACCCTCCCGGGCATCCGCGGCCCATCGGGACACGTCCCGATGGAGCCAGGAGTCGTCGGGAGAACCCGGCCGGTCCCAGGGCAGGATCCACTGCTGCGGCGCGCACGGCCGGTCCCAGCCCAGCACCGGTGCCCATGCGGCAACCCTCTCGGCCAAGGGCCGCAGCGCATCGCCGATGTCCGGGAGAGCAGCGAGCGCGTCCTGATCATCGGGCTCCTGCCAGTACATGGCAGCTTCCACCGACGAGGACAGCGCCCGATGCAGCAGCTGGGCCGTGTCCCCGCCGGGAGTCCTGCCAGGGGAAGGCGCATCGAGAACGGTCAGGTCCAGGGCTGCCAGATCGCGGGCCAGCTCCTCGATGGTGCGGGGCGGCTCACGGTCGGCCTGGCCCGCGCCGCCGTCGCCCCCGCTGCCCCCGCTGCCCCCGGCAACGGGACCGAACAGCAGCACGGAGCGGAACGAGGGACTCGGATCCAGCTCGGCCCCCAGCATCGAGGCACCCAGGCCGATCCGCTCGTCCAACCGGCAGGCCAGGTCGAGACACATCCGTCTCCCGCGGGGCCCTGCCAGCAGTGACTGCGCATCGAGCCCCATCGGAGGGCCTCTTCTCAGATGAACTCGTAGGGATCGAACTCGTCGATGTCGATGATCCGGATCCGCGGCAGCGGGCTGGTGAACGCCTCGACGTCGTACTCGAGGTCGAACATCTCGATGCCGGGGATGCCGCGCAGCTCACCGGAGAAGAACTCGTGGAAGCCCACCAGGGCGGTGCGACGCCCCTCGGTGCCAGCCAGCGCCGTCATCTGCGGCACGAAGTCCGCGTCGTGGCTGACCAGCATCACGTCGGCCGCACGGTCCTGCAGGGCCTCGGCGGTGCGCTGGATGGCGATGTCCACCACCTTGCCCTCGCCGCGCAGCGGCACCGGTCGGTACCCGATCGCGGTGAGGGCCTGCACGAAGCCCACCGGCAGGCTGTCGCCCACGGCCAGGAAGAACAGGCCCGAGACCGGATTGCCCCAGGCGTCCTGTGCATGGGTCAGCAGCTTGCCCCAGCGGGGCCGCTCCTCCGGCTGGGGCCGGCGGCCCAGGACCGACACCCCCAGGGTGGCGTCGATGTTCTCCCCGTCGACCAGGAGGTACGTGGTGCGGTCGGTCATCTGATCCGTCATGCTCCCAGTGCGACGTACAGCTTGCCGTCCGTGCCCTTGGCGATCTTCATCGGGGAGGGATCATCGGCGTGGATGCTGTGCACCAGCACCACACGGCCCTCCGCATCGAGGTTCGCCTCGAAGTGGTCGCGGGTGAGGTGAGTGGCCTTGCCCCCCAGGTCCTGATCGTCGATCGCCTGCTGGGTGGACTCCACGCAGGTGTCCTGGAGGATCGAGCTGTCGTCGATGCCCTTGCCGGTGAGCGGGTCCATCTGCAGCGCGCAGGAGGCGGCGGGGTCGTCGTCGGACAGTCCCATCAGGTAGGCGATCACGGTGTCCTTGGCGGCGTCGAGGTCGGCGTCGGTCGGGTCCTGGACCGGGGTGTCCACGTAGACGTCCGAGCCGGGCAGGCCCACGGTGCCCGTGGGCTCAGCGGACGTGGGGGCCTCGGACGTCGGCTCCTCGGAGGTGGGGGCCTCGGAGGTGGGCGAGTCCGACGTCGCGGGGTCGGTGGGGTCCTCGAGGGTGGTCTCCTCCGAGGTGGGGCCGGCCGAGGGAGATTCGGTGGGATCATCCCCGCCGTTCATCGACAGCAGTGCGAGGCCGCCGCCACCCGCTGCCAGGGCCAGCAGGGTGAGGCAGCCGCAGATGCCCACGATCCAGGGCCACGGCTTCTTCTTCTGCGGTGGCTGGCCGCCGCCAGGGGCCGGGTAGGGGGCCCCGCCACCCGTCGGGACGCCCGGTCCGGCGGGGGCACCCGTGCCTCCTGCGGCACCGGGGTACCCGTTGCCGGGAGCCGAGGACGGCGGAGGAGGCGGCGAGCCCCACTGGCCACTGCTGGGAGGCTGGCTACCCGACTGCGGCGCACCCGACTGCGGCTCGCCTCCCTGCGGCGCACCGCCCTGAGGCTGCCGAGGGGACGGGTTGCCGGGGTAGGGGCTGCTCATGTGCTCGAACCTTTCGACGGAGTCTCCGCAAGCGTACCCGGGTGCTCCCGGGGCCCAACGGTTCCCTGCTCAGTCCAGACGGACCTCGCGGCCCTCGGCGGCCGACGTGTACACGGCCTCGAGGATCCGCGCCATCTCCACCCCGTGCTCCGCCGGGGCCACGGACTCGGCGCGACCCAGGGAGGCATCGACGAAGTTCGCAATTTCGTTGCCGAAACCGGCTCCCATCTCGAAGGTGCCCGAGGAGATCTGCGGGGTGATGTTGACGACCGAGTCGTGCATCTCCGCGGCGATCTGCAGGCTGGGCTCCAGATCCGCGCCGCCCTTGGTGCCATGGACCGACACCAGGGTGGAGTCCTTGGTGGCGTGCAGGGAGTAGGAGCACTCCAGCAGCAGCGAGGCGCCGTTCTCGAAGCGCACCACGGCGTTGGCCATGTCCTCCACGGTGTTCTTGTCCGGGTCGTAGTCCGAGACCTTGTACCGGGGCATGGTGGTGATGTTGGCGCGGTTGCCGAGGACCTCGTAGGTGTTCCCGGAGACGGACACCGCCTTCGGGCAGCCCATCAGGTACCAGGCCAGGTCCAGCACATGGATGCCGATGTCCAGCAGTGGCCCGCCGCCGGCGATCTCCTTGTCGGCGAACCAGCCGCCGGGGTTGCCCATCCGGCGGATCAGGCTCGCCTTGGCGTAGTACATCTCGCCCAGCTGCCCGGCGTCGATGAAGGACTTCAGCACCTGGCAGTTCGGGGAATGACGGCGCACGAACCCCACCTGGACCACCCGGTCGCTCCTGCTGACCGCGTCCTGGATGGCGGTGGCCTCGGCAACGGTGCGGGCGATCGGCTTCTCCACCAGCACATGCTTGCCCGCCTCGACGGCGGCGATGGTCCAGGTGGCGTGGGAGTCGTTCCACGTGCACACGCTGACACCGTCGATGTCGTCCTGCGCCAGCAGCTCATGGGCGTCGGCGTAGGAGCGGGAGGCACCGAACTCCTGGGCCACGGCGCGGGCGCGGGCGGCGTTGATGTCGCTGATGGCGACGATCTGCACCTCGGGGTGAGCGGCGTAGGCCTCCAGGTGAGCGCGGGCGATGCTCCCGGCGCCGATGACGCCGACTCGGAAAGTGGTCATGGGGGTCTCCTCAGGGGACGGGGGTGGGAAGGACGGGAGGGGGCGGATGGAACGGGCCGGATGGGCGGGGCGGTAGAACGGCTCAGACGGCCGGGGCGGGGCCGGTTCAGGCCTCGGCCAGCAGACGCTTGGCGTTCGCGATGCCGCGCTCGCAGCCGATCAGGCAGTCCTCCCAGCCCTCGAACTCGATCGCGGCGTAGCCGGAGAAGTCGGAGTCCTTGATGGCGCGGGCCACCGCACGCAGGTCGATGTCGCCGTTGCCGACCACCGCCCCGCGCAGATGCTTGCCGCCGCGGCTGCGGAACCAGCCCGCGCCCGGATCCTGCCGGGCGGGCCGGATGTAGAAGTCCTTGAAGTGCACCACCATCGCGTAGGGCAGGTTCTGGGCCACCGACACCTCGGGCTGCTCGTCCACGCACACGAAGTTGCCCACGTCCAGGGTGGTGCGGAAGTTCGGCTGGTCCACCGCATGGATGATGCGCCGCACCCTGTCGGCCGACTGCACGAAGAAGCCGTGGTTCTCCAGGCTGGTGGTGATGCCCTTGGTGGCCGCGTACTGCGCGATCTCCGCGCAGGCGGCGACGATCCCCGGGAGAGCACGCCCGAACAGCGGGGTGTCATCACCGGGCAGGCCGGGGTGGCCGGCCACGTCGTGCCGCATCCGTTCGATCCCCAGGCGCTCGGCGAGGTCCACGTACTGCTTCACCCGCTCCACCTGGCGTGCCACCTCCGCGGGATCCTCGGAGGTGAAGTCCGCGCCGATCGCCAGGTTGGACAGGACAACGCCCGCGCTCGCCGCCTTCTCGCGGATCTGGTCCACGTAGGCGGGGTCCGAGGCGATGCTGGGCACGGGGTCGTCGGTCTGCTCGCTGAGAGAGGCCAGCTCGAGGTGCTCACCCTCGGAGGCCGCCACCCAGTCGATCACCTCCGGCAGCGTCATCTGGGATGTGGCGAGCTTCGAGTGGAAGCTGTAGGAGCTGAATCCGAAGCGGATCTGATCGGTCACGGGGTTCCTTCCGGGCGGGGGACTGCGGGGGAGGGGTCTGCAGCAGGAGGGCCGGCCTGGCGGGGGCGGTCGGGTGGTGCCGGGAAGCGGTGCCAGGGCGGGGGCACCTCCAGCACGCCGGTGACCTGCACGGAGCCGTGCTCGAAGGCGAGACCCAGCGCACCGACGAGAGCGCCGTCGGTGGTGAGGCGTGCGGTGCGGAAGACGGGCTTCCCGGGGCTGGTGAGCAGGTGGTGCACGTGGTGGCGCAGTGGGTCCAGCAGCAGGTCGCCGGCGCGGGACAGACCGCCGCCGATCACCACCTGCTCAGGGTCCACGGTGAGCAGCAGGGTGGCCAGGCGCGGTGCGATCTCGGCGCAGAACGCGTCGATCTCCGCCAGGGCCGCCTGGTCACCGTCGGCCGCCCGAGCGAACAGCGGCGCCGCGTCGTCCCCGGTGGACCAGCTCAAGCGGCCACGCCGGGAGGTGCTGGTCCACCGCATGCCGCGCTGCGTGCCCAGCTCACCGGCGAGCCGGTGGCGGCCCTGCAGAATCCGGCCGCCCAGGATCAGGGCCACGGAGATGCGGTGACCGATCTGCACGAAGGCGATGTCGGCGGGGCGGGCGGAGAGGTGGTGCTCGGCGTAGGCGGCGAGCTTGATGTCGTTCTCCACCGCCACCGGGCAACCCAGGCGCAAGGACAGCTCCGAGGCGATGTCCGTGCCCTCCAGGTCCTTCACCGCGAGACTCTGGGCGAGCCGGCCATCCGCATCGAGGATGCCGGGCACGGCGATGCCCACGACCGCCGGGGAGAGGCGTTCATCGGTCCCGCCCTCGTCAGCGGCGTCCTGCACCACCTGAGCGACTGCATCCAGACGGGCAGCAGCGCCGTTTCCGGCGCACTCGCGGCGCCCGGTGGCGACCATCCGGCCTGCAGCATCGGTGAGCAGGCACCGCACGGAGCGGTCGCCGATGTCCACCGCCGCCACGGTCGCCGCCCCGGGATGGAACGCGAATCGGCGGGCCGGCCTGCCGGGGGAGGAGGCAGGCGCGGCGGGCACGATGCGCACGGGCCCGGTCTCTACGAGGGAGGTGAGCACGGCGTCCACCGTGGGGCGCGACAGCCCGGTGTGCTCGGACACCTCGGCCACGGTGCGGGGCTGGGTCGCCTCGCGCAAGGCCAGCAGGCAGGCGCGCGCGTTGCCCTGGCGCACAGCAGCGCTGTCGGCGGTGCCCATGGATGCCCTTCGACGGGATTATGAAACCCGGTTGTGTAAATGCTTGGGTTCAGTCTTCGCCGCGTCGGGAGTCCTGTCAAGGTCGTCCCGGTACCGTGACCGCAGGAGGCGATGCCCATGATCGACAGCCCCGCGACCACCCCGACCACCCCATCCATTCCCGCCCTGCAGCAGACCTACGCCGAGACCGTGCCCGAGCTCTCGGTGCCACACCAGGCAGAGGCGCCCCCCTCGCCCCAGCTCACCTGGCTGAACGAAGAACTTGCGGCCGAGCTCGGGTACGACCCGGAGTGGCTGCGCGGGCCCGAGGGACTCGCGCTGCTCACCGGACAGGTCCCCGACACCACCGCCCAGGTGTACGCCGGCCACCAGTTCGGACAGCCCAACCCCCAGCTGGGCGACGGGCGCGCCGTGCTGCTCGGCGACATCGTCGCCCCCGATGGTCGACACTTCGACCTGCACCTCAAGGGCGCCGGCCGCACCCCCTTCGCCCGAGCGGGTGACGGCAAGGCTCCGCTGGGCCCGATGTTGCGCGAGGCGGTGATCGGGGAGTCCCTGCATGCGCTGGGCATCCTCACCACGCGGGCCCTCGCGGTGGTGAGCACGGGGGAGCGGATCCGTCCCCGGCAGGGCATCACCCCCGAGCCCGGCGCCATGCTCATCCGCGTGGCCTCCAGCCACCTGCGCGTGGGCACCTTCGAGTACGCCGCCTGGCACCTGGGCCCCGACGTGCTGCGACCGCTCGCCGATCACGCCATCGACCGCCACCACCCCGCAGCGGGGGATGCGGAGAACCCGTACCTCGAGCTGCTGCGATGCGTGGCCGAGGCCCAGGCCCGCCTCGTCGCGCAGTGGATGCTGGTGGGCTTCGTGCACGGCGTGATGAACACCGACAACATGACCATCTCGGGGCAGGGGATCGACTACGGGCCCTGCGCATTCCTGGACGAGCACCGGGCCCGCGCGGTGTTCAGCTCGATCGACCAGCAGGGGCGCTACGCCTACGGCAACCAGCCCGGCATCGCCCTGTGGAACCTCTCCCGCTTCGCCGAGACCCTGCTGCCGGTCATCGCCCCCGACGAGCCGGAGGCGGGGATCGAGGCTGCCACTGCCGTGCTGCAGGGCTACGAGCCCGCGTACCTCGATGCCTGGACCCGCGGTATGGCGGCCAAGCTCGGGGTCCCCGAGAGCCCTGGACCTGGCGCGGCTGCCGGCACCAGCACTGATGCCGCCTCCGACGCTGATGCCGCCTCCGACAGCGCTGGCGTCCAGCTCGCGGCGGTCCGCGCACTCGGGGAGGACCTCTTGGCCCTCCTCGAAGCCCAGGCAGTGGACCACACGAGGTTCTTCCGCGCCCTCACGGGCGGCACCGCGCGCGAGCTGTTCGCGGATCCCGCCCCCTTCGAGCAATGGGACCGCAGACGCGTTGGCCTGGGTGGATCCTCGCCCCGAGACGATGTTAACCCCGTGTACATCCCACGGAACGTCCATCTGGACGCCGCGCTGCGCGGGGCCCACCTCGGCGACCTCTCCGGCGTCGAGGAGATGATGGAGGCCGTGCGCTCGCCGTTCCACGCCCGCGCCCACCTGGAGCATCTGGCGGGGCCGGGTGAGGGTGGGGACGTGTTCCTCATCTACTGCGGAACCTGAGGGGAAGCGACCGCTGCCCCACCCTGTTCGTGCTCGGACCCTTGCCCATTCCCTCCGCTGGCTCCCACCGCTCGGTCGGCGGCTTCCGGGCGCGCGGTGCTACGGTCGCGACACGGGTCGGCACCTGTTCCCACAGCCCCGCGTTCAGCTCGGCGCCCGTGCAGCAGGGCCGTCCATCGACCGCTCTACACAAGGAGATGCACGATGACCGCGACGCTCACAGGCCGCAAGATCCTGATCATCACCACCAACTTCGGCACCGAGACCGACGAGATCCAGCGCCCCCTCGCAGAGCTGAAGGAGGCAGGCGCTGAGGTGGTCGTCGCCGCCGCCGAGTCAGGCCCGGTCAAGACCCTGAAGCTCGACCGCGAGCCCGGCCCGGAGGTCCCCTCGAACATCCTGCTGGAGGATGCCGACGCCCATGAGTACGACGCCCTGGTGATCCCCGGCGGCACCCTCAACGCCGACACGCTGCGCGCCGAGGAATCCGCCCAGGAGCTGGTCAAGGCCTTCGCAGCCGACGGGAAGCCGGTCGCCGCGATCTGCCACGGCCCCTGGCTGCTGATCGACTCGGACCTGGTGGACGACCGCGACATGACCTCGGTCCCCACCATCAGCAATGACCTGCTGAACGCCGGCGCCACCTGGACGGATCAGGAAGTGGTGGTGGACACCGGCGGCGGCTTCCCGCTGATCACCTCCCGCAACCCCGATGATCTCGACGCCTTCAACGGTGCGATCATCAAGGCCCTGACCGCCTGAAGGCCCTGACGGCCCGCCCCCTGACCCACGAAGGAGCAACGCCATGACCGAGAACCCGGACTTCCAGACCGAGCCCACCACCGGCGAGAGCATCGATGACGCCCTCGAGGCCGCCCGCCCCGGCGACCCGGAGCGTCCCGCCCCGGCCGAGGCCGAGGGCGTGGGCCTGGACCGCACCGTCGAGCGCGGCCAGGAGGACCTCGCCGCTGCTGAGCAGGGCAACCGCGATCAGGACGAGATGCGCTCCGAGGGCGACGACATCGACGACCTGGCCGGCAACCAGCCGCTGGTCTGACCCCTGACGGGAGCTGGTAGGCGCTGGGCAGATCAGCTCCCCAGTGCCTCAAGGATCGCTTCGTCGACGGCCCGCCGGGCCCGCAGGTGCTCCTCGACGTCGTAGCTGAAGTGCGCGTAGGTGAGGGCGCCGCCCTCGTCCACCAGGGCGGCGGCGCGATCGTGGCCGACCAGCGAGGCCAGCCAGGTCAGCGCCCGGTGGCGGCCATCCCCTGCGCGAACACGCGGTGCCGGAGGGATACCCAGGGGGTGCCGTCGGGCCCGGGGTACACGGCGAAGGAGTCGCCCCCGTAGAAGCCGCCGCCCGCGCAGGTCTCGGTGAACGGGTCGATAGGCTTCAGCGCGAACTGTGCCCACCAGAAGTTGTAGCCCCAGTGCAGGAACCCCGGGGCGTGGTGGACGAACAGCTGCCGGCCCAGCACCCGGTTGCGCACCGAGGGCAGGGAGATGAAGCGGTTGGCCACCTCGCGGTCCTGCGCCACGCAGTAGTACACCCACGGGTTGCGACCGGCGTCGAGGAACGGTTCCACATGGTCCGTGGCCACGATCGGGATGTCCACCACCCCCTGCTCGGCGAACTCGAGTGAGCTGAGCGCGTCCACCACATCGGCTCCCTCGAGCAGGTCGCTCACCTGCTCCTTCGCCGCCCGGTAGTCCTCCAGGCCCTGCACGCTGGGCTCATCGCTGATGTGCCGCAGCACGCGGCCCTCCCAGGTGGCGGCCAGATGCTCGCGCAGCGCGGGGATCAGCGCCACCATCAACCGGCGGTACTCGGGGTCGGTGGCGGCCACGTGCCAGCCGAAGCGGTCCTCGATCCCGTCGGCGGTGCGGACCTGGATGGCGGGGGTGAAGCGGGCACCCCACTGGGTGAACAGGTGCGCCACCTCGATCGACACCATGCCCACCTCGCGGCAGATCCTGAGCCAGCGGTCCAGTTCGGTGAAGTCGAAGCGGTATTCACCGCTCTCCTCGCTGATGCCCACCAGTTGCACGGTGGGGCGCTTGTGGCCCTCGGCGGTGTCCAGCGGAGGCGTCCAGGTGGGGGTGAGCACGGAGTTCACGTCCATCTCGCGGGCTGAGCGCAGGAACGCCTCGATCAGCTCCCAGTGCCGCTCGGAGAACACCTCGACGTCGTAGTAGGAGGACAGGGAGTCGGCGTGGAACCAGTGGGTGTTGACGATCTCCAGCGGCGGCAGCTGATGGGGATGGATCTGCAGGCGGAGGGTGTGCTCCTCCCAGGGCCCGTCACTGCCGGCGGGCCGCAGCCGCATCAGCAGCTCGTGCTCCCCGGCCAGCAGGGCGTCCTCCACCAGCACGTCGATCCACAGCGCCTCCCAGCACCCGGGGGTGAGGGGGGCGAGCACGACGGTGCGGTCGCCGGCATCGGTGTCGGGACCGCCCGCGCCGGCCTCCCCGGTGAGCGGCTCCAGCACGTCGGGGTACTCGCCTGGCTCGGTGACCAGGTAGTGCTCATCGGGGTCCTCGGGGGCGGGGGTCGAGACCGGCACGCGCCGCACCGCTCAGGGTCGTGTGTGCCGCGAGGTCTCCCAGCAGCTCCACCTCGACCGCCGCCGTCATGCCCGCGCTGCGAGGGGCCGGGCGCTCGCCGGCCCCGTCCGCGAGCGCGTCGGCGCAGCCCTCCCCGGCCTCGAGCCTCACCGCGATCTGCACGGACAGTCGCTCCCCGAGGAAGCCGGAGGCGTGCACACCTCCGATCAATGAGGCCGGGCGGGGTTCCGCCCTGCCCATCAGCTTCTCGAGGCTGTCCATCAGAACGGTCTGCACGGTGCTCACTCCTGCGGCGGGGGCGGGGACGACGACGTCGGCCCTCCATCCTCTCATCGGACGTCTGCTCGGGCATGCCGACCGACAGGAAAAACCGTTGCGCACGTTCCCCGACGGTCCTACGGTGATCCCACACCGAAAGGAGGTGATCCGAGGAATGATTTCCCATCGGACATGTGAGGTGGCTCGCCGCTGAGGCGACCATCGGCCCGAACCGTCGGATCGCTCCGGCGGCTCATCGGATCGACGGACCGCAGCGAATCCACTCGAGCTGCCCGGACCCGCAGGGGTCGGACTCGTCCCCCGACCGGCGCCCAGCGCGACCTGCGGGTCTGCCCATGCCCGGATACGCCGAGTGCACCGACCCGGCCGGCCGATCCTGCGCAGCACAGGGCCTGGGCGGTGACCATGGGGAGGAGTACCCATGGACGGCGACCCAGGTCGCACGTACCGTGCCCTCATGGGCGCCACCAGCACACTCGACCACTCCCCGCGACTGACCGAGCTGCCGGGCGCCTCGCGTCTGCTGCGGATCGACGAGTCCACCTTCGCCTGGGTGATCGCACAGGTGCGGGACGGGAGTGCCCCGAGCTCGGAGACCGCGGCCGCCCAGGCCCATCAGGCCGGCCTGCTGCAATCCGCGGACCCCGTCGAGGTGGAACCCCATTGGGACGCCCTCCTGCGCCGCGCCATCACCTCCCCCGTGCGCATCGACATGGTGAGCGTGGACGGCGCGCGGGCGTGGGCCACCACCGTGCACGTGGCCGGAGAGATCCAGCTGGTGATCGACCAGGTGCGCGAGGTGACCTCCAGTGACTCCACGGTGTCCCTCGGTGCCCGCAGCTCGGCGCTCACCCTGGCCGTGGGCCGCATCGAGCACTTCTCCGACCTGATCACCGCGCTGGTGCCCCAGCGCCCCGCCTTCGGTGCGGATCCGTCCGAATCCCTGACGGCGCCGGAGGCTCCCGGAGCGACGACGGACCCGCCCTCGGTGGACCCGCCATCCGTGGCCCAGGTGCAGATCGTGGTTTCCGCGAACCCGGCCACCGGCGAGCCTATGATCCGCGACCGCTCCTGGTACGCCTTCGGGGCCGACGGAACGGTGCTCGCGACGCTCACCGGCACTGGCGAGGCCACTACCGCCGAGCCCGCCCCCGTCGGCGCGCTCACCGAGATCCTCAAGGCCGACCTGATCGCGGCCATCAACCACGTCACGGCCGACCGGGCGGACAGCGCTGACAACGCTGAGGGTGCCGGGCAGACCACCGAGGGGGATGAGCGATGAGCTTCCAGGGGATGGACCCGGACCAGGTGCGCGACCAGGCCGAGGGGCTCCGCACCGCAGCTGAGCGACTGGGGGAGGTGCTGGACCGGCTCGACGCCGCCACCCACGCCGTGGAATGGCGAGGCCCTGATGCCGATTCGTTCCGCGAGAACTGGCACGTGGTGCGCAGCCAGGGCGAGTCGGTGGTGGTCCCGGGCATTCGGGACCGCTCCGGCGAGCTGGAGCGTCACGCCGAGGAGCAGGACAAGGCCTCCTCCAACGGGGACTCCGGGGGCGGGTTCTGGGACGGCGTGGTTGACTTCTTCAGCGGTGCGGCGGAGAAGATCTCCGACTTCGCCTCCGGGGTGGCCGGGGTGGTGGACTGGGTGGCCGATGAGATCGGGGAGCAGATCGCCGGGTGGCCGGATGACCTGCGGGACTACCCGGGCATCCTGCTGGGCAACCTGCAGGAGTTGGGCAGGTCCACCACCGGCCTGCTCGGGATGGCCGCCGACGCCGTCATGAATGGGGAGTGGCCGCGCCTGACCGAGCTCGGGGTGGGCCTGATCGATGCCGGTCTCGACGGCATCAACACCCTGGTGCACGCGACGACCGGCCTGGACCTCAATCTGGCCGACGACGGGACCGGTTATGCCGACGCCCCTCAGCAGGTGGAACTGGGCGGGCCGGGTGATCCCGGTTACGTCGATCCGCACTCCCTGGCAGACATCATCAACAACACCAATGCCAGTTACGGTGCACCGGAGGACGGGCAGGTGGGGCTGACCGTGGTGCGCGATGCCCAGGGGAACCCCACCGGGGTGATCGCCAACATCCCGGGGACGGAGCAGTGGAGCCCGTTCGCCTCGAACAATCCGATGGACCTCTCGGGCAACGCCGCGCAGGCGGGCCCCAACGGGTGGTCCGCGGGCTCGGAGGCGACGGCCGATGCGATCGCACAGCTCTATTCCGACCTGGACCTCCCCCCGGGCACGCCTCTCATGCTGAACGGTCATTCGCAGGGCGGGATGATCGCCTCGAGCCTCGCTGGGGACCCGGATTTCTCGAATCAGTTCAACGTCACGAATGTGATGACCTACGGTTCTCCCGTGCAGAACGATCCGGTGAACTCCGGGACGGATTATCTGCACATCCAGCACGGGAACGACCTGGTCCCGAAGATAGATGCCGGCGGGCGCGACATCTTCCTCAATCCCCCTGTGGTCTCGCCCAATGTGACGACGGTGACGGCGGATTCCCCGGGAGGGATCTTCTCGCCGGGCGACAACCACTCCTCCGGGGAGTACCACACCACCGTCACCGAGCAGCTGGCGCAGAACGGCTCGCAGCTGCATCAGTATCAGCACAGCGGATCAGTGGCCGACTTCCTGGTGGGGGACACCGGCTATGCCGATCACTACGTCTCCGACGTGCATCGCAACAACTAGGCCTGCGTCGCGACAGCTGAGGCCTGGGTCGAGACAGCTGAGGCCTGCCTCGCGCCCTGACCCGGCGGTCGCCGGTGGCGCCCTGTCGTCCACAGCCCTTTCGCGTTAGAGCTCGGGACGCAGGGGGCTGCAGTCCCGGGGTGCTCGAGGCTGTCGAGGTTCCTCCCCATGCCACGGCTTTCCACATGTCTCTCCACATCTCGCAGGTAGTAGGGGGTATTGAAGTTCCTCCCCAGAACGCACTTGTGCACATATTCGTCCACATTTCTGTCCCCACTCATGTTCGCTTTCATGCTCCCCGATACGCTTATCCACAGATTCTCGGTGGCCCTTTCGTACGGGCATTCGAAAGAGTAGTCTGGATGTACTGATCGGCTGTGGGGAGGTGGAGGCATGGGTGGGGAACTGTTCACCCCGGTACGGCGCTGGCCCGTGCGCGCACGCTCACCCCTCACGCAGGAGCGGATCATCGACGAGGTGGACGCTCCGTCGGGCGACCCGCAAGCCGCTCTGGCCTGCCGCATGCACGAGCGGATGAAGACCCGCACCCGCCTGTACGCCCGGCAGCTGCGCGACATGGCCACGTTCTTCCACTACGACCCTGATGCCCAGGGCGCACTGGACGAGGCCGACATCTCCGCGATGAAGATCGCCGTGGGCCTTCGCACCTCATCCTTCCGGGCCGGCGCCATGATCCGGGATGCCCACCGCGCCGTCGAGCAGATGCCAGGCACCTTCCACCGCCTGGCCGAGGGGGAACTGCCAGAGGAGTGGCACGTGCACCTGCTGCGCCTGGTGCGGCCGCTGGACGAGGGCCACGTCCAGCACATCGACGAGCACGTGGCCAGCTGGGACCTCGCCTCGATCTCCCGTGATCAGTTTGTGCGCCACCTGCGCCGGTTGGTCGCGATGGTCACCGCACTGGATACCCCGAAACCGCCGTCGGCACTGCGCAGCGTGGACCTCCACCTCGCCGATCCCGAGCTGGGCACGGCCTCCCTCACCATCACCGGCCCGATCCCGGAGATCATGGCCCTCTCACACCGTCTGGACGTGTGCGCCCATGCCGTGCAGAAGGCGCAGCGTGCCGCCCTGCAGGACGAGAACGGAGCGGAGATCCCCTTCGACATCGACGGTGACGTGCTCGAGCGGGGCCGCCCACTGTCGCTGGCGGCGATCCGCTACGCGATCCTCACCCGCTCCGTGCTCGAGACGGGCACCGTGCAGGTGCCGGCCCCACGGTTCAAGCTGTACGTCACGGTCCCGGCGCTGACCCTGCAGGGTCGCTCGGAGATGCCGGGGATGCTGAACGGCCTGGTGCCCGTCCCCGTCGATCAGGCCCGCGCGCTCGCCGGCGGCGAGTCCACCTGGTTCCGGATCCTCACCGATCCGGCGACAGGTGCGTACCTGCCCGCCGCGCCCACCACCTACCGGCCCCCGGCGGCTCTTCTCGAACAGCTCCGGTTCCGGCATCCCACCTGCAACGCCCCGGGCTGCACCAGGCCCACCATCCTCGCCAGCGAGGCCGACCACATCATCGAGTTCAACCACCTCGACCCCAGCGGTGGCGGCCCCACCAGCCTCGAGAACCTTCACCTGCTGTGCTGGCTGCACCGCAAGTGGAAGACCCTGGGTCGGCTCGACCCCGTGCGCGACGACGCAGATCTCCACAACAGCTGGCCCTCGGGCATGGACCGCACGCTGTGGACCATCGACGGCAAGATCACCACCACCACGTGGGACGACCGCGACCTGGTCGCCCCGCAGCTCGCCGCCGAGATGAACGAGGAATGGCGCGAGCAACAGGGCCGTCATGGACCCCGGAGGCGCCCCCGCGGTGACACCTCCGCAGCGGGGGACGACGATCCCTCCGGGAACAGGCATGCGAACACCCCGGGTGCTGCGGGGAACGACCTGACCGGGGCTGACGATCCGATCAGCCAGTACGGCGATCCTCCGTTCTGAACTGAACTGAACTGAACTGAACTGAACTGAACTGAGCTGAGCACGGGCCGTGTCGCCCTGCCGGCCCCGCGTCCCGGTGCCCTGACCCCCTGCCGCCCTGATACGCGATGGCCCGGGCGTCGGGGACAATCAGGGGATGGAACCTATGGGACGGAGGATCGCCATGGCAGGACTGCTCGGCACCCTGCTGGCCGCCTGCGGTGTGAACCGCGGGCCCGATGACGCCACTGTCACCGCCGCCCTGCAGCAGGCCGTCGAGGGCAGCGAGCACTACGTCGTCGGCAGCATCCGCTACCTGAGCTCCTTCAGCCGAGGCACCGCGATCGACGGAGCCCTCACCCTGCGCGCCGCGGACCACGACGAACTGCTCACCGCCTACGACGACGTCCTGCAGCGCCTGTCGGCCGCCTACCGGGAGCTGTCGCCGAAGGACCCCGCCCAGGTCGCCGTCATCGCGCGTGCGGAGGCCGACCGCGGTCTCTCCGCCGCCGCCGAGGACGTCGTGCCCCCGGCGTCCGCCGGTCACCCCGACACCGACGACCTCGCCGCCCACTACGGCACCTGACCACGACGGCACCTGAGTACCCTCGAGGCATGACCAGCACCCCCATGAACCCGCCCGTCGAACTGATCGCCCCGGAGATCGACGAGACCGCCGTGGTGCGCATGGGCTCCCGCGATCCCGAGGCCCCCGTCGTGCTGCTGCTGCACGGCCTGGGCAGTCACGAGCGCGACCTCACCGGACTGGTGCCCTACCTCCCGCCGAGCTTCGCCTACGCATCCCTGCGCGGCATCTACCGCTACGTGCAGGGCTACGCCTGGCTCGAGTCCGACATCGGCCCCGCCGCGACCGAGAAGATCCAGACCTCCGCCGCTGCCGTCGAGACCTGGATCGCCCAGCAGACCGCCCCCGTGGTCGGCGCCATCGGCTTCTCCCAGGGCGGCATCCTGGGCCTGCAGCTGCTGCGACGGGACCCGCACGCCCTGGACTGGATCGTGCAGCTCTCCGGCGCCCCCTTCCCTGCGGCCATGCCCGGTGATGCGGCGCTCGCGGAGGTGAAGCCCCCTGCCCTGTGGGGCCACGGCGGCCTGGACCCCCTGTTCGACGAGGACCGCGAACAGCGGGTGCGGGAGTACATGCGCGCCCACACCACGCTGGAGGAGGAACGCCGCCCCCATCTGGGCCACGCCGTCGACGAGGTGGAGCTGCGCGCCATCGCCGCCTTCCTGCAGCGTCGGGCCGACGAGCGCGCCTGAGGCTTCCTCCCGCGCCTGAGGCTCCCGGCTGCCATCTGCCAGGCGCCGCCGCACGCCGTATCACGGATCAGCCCACGGTTCCGCGCCGCTGCGAGCGCCGTCCACATCACCGGTGACGGCACAGGGGGCAGCCGGTAGTCTGCTCTCATTCCGCGCCGAGAGACGCCGCGGATCGAGGAGAACCAGGAGAACATGAGCGCCGCAAGCGACGCACCCGGTGACAGTCCCAGGCCTTCGGGCCTGCACGTGACACCAGTGACCGGGAGGATCCGTCCGTGGATCGGATCGGCCCCCTCATATCCTTGGCGGTCAGCCTGCTGCTGATCGCCGCCTGCGGCGGATTCGTCGCCGCCGAGTTCGCCCTGATCACCGCCAACCGCAACGACGTCGAAGCCGCTGCGGCCAAGGGCGACAAGCGCTCCCAGGGAGTGCTGGAGGGCATGAAGACCCTCTCCACCCAGCTGTCCGGGGCCCAGCTCGGCATCACCGTGACCAACCTGGGCATCGGCTTCCTCGCCGAACCCGCGATCGCCAAGCTCGTGGGCCCGCCGCTGATCGACGCCGGTCTCAGCGATCTCGCCGCCCGCTCGGTCTCGGTGGCCATCGCCCTGGTGCTCGCCACCGGGCTCACCATGATCTTCGGTGAGCTGGTCCCCAAGAACCTGGCGATAGCCGAACCGTTGCGCACCGCCCGCGCCGTTGTCGGCTTCCAGCGCGGTTTCACCTCGGTGTTCCGCTGGCCGATCCGACTGTTCAACGGCAACGCCAACGCCATCATCCGCAAGATGGGCATCGAGCCGCAGGAGGAGCTCAGCTCCGCCCGCAGCCCCGAGGAGCTCTCCGCCCTGGTGCGGCGCTCCGCCGACGAGGGTGCCCTGACCGCTGACACCGCCGACCTGGTGGAGCGCACCCTCGCCTTCGGCGACCGCCGTGCCCACGACGCGATGGTGCCCCGCGGCCGCATGGACACCCTGGACGTGGACGACTCCGTGCAGGACCTGCTGGAACTGGCCCGCACCACCGGCCACTCCCGCTTCCCCGTGCTGGACGACGAGGGCGAGGTGGCCGGGGTCGCGCACATCCGTCGCGGCCTCGCGGTTCCCTTCGAGCAGCGCCCCACCACCCGCGTGGACTCCGTGATGGGCAGTGCCACCTTCGTCCCGGACACCGTGCCGCTGGACGACCTGATGGACACCCTGCGTGCCGGAGGCCTGCAGATGGCCCTGGTGGTCGACGAGTTCGGCGACACCGACGGCCTGATCACCCTGGAGGACCTGGTCGAGGAGATCGTGGGCGAGGTGCGCGACGAGCACGACGACGAGACCGACGACGTGCCCGACCCCGACGGCTCCTGGGACCTCGACGCGATCCTGCGACCGGACGAGGCCAGCGACCGCCTGGGTGTCACCGTTCCCGAGCACGAGGACTACGAGACCCTGGGCGGCCTGGTCACCATGGAACTGGGACGCCTGGCCGAGGTGGGCGACGAAGTGGTCGTCCCCACCGACCCCGAACCGGGGGAGGACCCCGCCCAGCTGCGCCTCGAGGTGCGCGAGATGGACGGCCTGCGCATCGAGACCCTGCACGTCAGCATCGAGCCTCCCGCCGATGACGACGGCCCGCGCTCCCCGAGCTCCCCGCGGTCGCCGCACTCGCCCAGTTCCCCGAGCACCCCGAACGGACCGGGCGGCTCCCACGCCGCGACATCCCGGCGCTCCAGCGATGAGGAGGCACAGCGATGAGCTTCCTCACCGGTATCGCCCTGACCATCGTGCTGCTGATCGCCAACGCGTTCTTCGTGGGCGCCGAGTTCGCCCTGATCAGCGCCCGCCGCTCGATCATCGAGCCCCAGGCCCACGAGGGGAAATGGGCCGCCAAGGTCACCCTGAACGCGATGGAGCACGTCTCGCTGATGATGGCCGGAGCCCAGCTGGGCATCACCGTGTGCTCCCTGGCGCTCGGTGCGATCAGCGAGCCCGCCATCGCCCACGTCATGGAGGGCCCCTTCGAGTGGCTGGGCGTTCCCGACGCCCTGGTGCACCCCATCTCCTTCGCGATCGCCCTGACCCTGGTGACCTACCTGCACGTGGTGTTCGGCGAGATGATCCCCAAGAACATCGCCCTGGCCGGACCCGAGCGGATGGCCCTGGTGCTGGGCCCGATCCTGTCCGGCGTGGTGTTCGTGCTGCGCCCGGTGCTGTGGGCCATGAACGGCATCGGCAACCTGGTGCTGCGCATGTTCGGCGTGACTCCCAAGAACGAGGTGACCAGCGTGTTCACCCGTGACGAGGTGGCGGCGATGGTGAGCGAGTCCCACGACGGCGGCCTGCTGGAGGACAATGACGAGGCCCTGCTGCTGGGCGCGCTCACCTTCGAGCAGCGCAGCCTGGTGAACCTGGTGATCCCCCTGGACCGGGTCTCCACCCTGCCCGCCGGGGTCAGCGCCGCCCAGGCGGAGGAAGCCGCCATCGACGGCTTCTCCCGCTTCCCCATCAAGGCGGCCGACGGCACTCTCGAGGGCTACGTCCACATCAAGGACCTGCTGGAGTCGGCCGCCGAGGCCCGCAACCTGCCGATCCCCGCGGACCGCATCCGCGCACTGCCCCGCGTGGGTGCCGACCAGCCGCTGCGTGCGGCCCTGGCCAGCATGCAGGCCAGCGGTGCCCACCTCGGTGCCGCCACCGACCGCACCGGTCGCGTGATCGGCATCGTCACCCTCGAGGACATGCTGGAGGAACTGGTGGGACAGATCCGCGACGACTCCCGGGCCGCGGCATGAGCCCCGCGCCTGCCGGGCCCGGCTCTGCGGCGTCGGGCCCGGCGCAGAACCTCTGGGAAGCGGCAGTGGCCCGCAACCCCGAGCATGCCCGGGGCTACGCGGACCGGTGGCGACGCATCGAGGCCTCCGGCCAGGACATCCACGGTGAGGCACGGCTGATCGACGCCATGGCCGCCCGGGGCTCGCGGGTGCTGGACGCCGGCTGCGGCACCGGCCGACTGGGCGGCTACCTCGCCGGCGTCGGGCACCACGTGACCGGCGTGGACCTGGACCCCACCCTGATCGGGGTGGCCCGCCAGGACCATCCCGCCGCACGCTGGGAGACGGGGAACCTCGCCGAGCTGGACCTGCGGGACGAGCACGGGCAGCGCGAACTGTTCGACCTGGTGGTGTGCGCCGGGAACGTGCTCACCTTCCTCTCCGGCGCCGAGCGCGTCCCGGCCCTCACCCGGATCGCGCAGCACCTGGCGCCCGACGGGCGGTTCGTGGCCGGCTTCGGCCCGGGGCACGGATACCCCGTCGGCCGCTTCGAGGTCGATGCCGCGAGCGCGGGCCTGCGTGTGCAGCAGCGCTTCGCCGGCTGGGACCTGCAGCCCCGCGGCGAGGGAGCCGAGGGTGACGACGAGTTCCTGGTGGCGGTGCTGACGCAGGCCTGATGCCGTGGGGTGACGCACCGGATGTGACGTACCACCGGGCGGAACGGCCTGCGGCCGCGGCGAAACCGGCGTTACGGTGAGGGCGAGCACGACGACGTGTCGCTGCGGGTCAGTTCCTTCGCCCGACGGAAAGGTCCACGATGGCCCCTCCGCTGCCTGTTCCCCGGCCGCTGCCCCGAGCCGAGAGCCGGGAGATCACCTCACCCGCCGCCCCGGCCCCCACCGTCGCCCCCGATGGCAGTGACGCACCGGTCCAGGAGACCCACGGTGCCGTGCCCGTGTACTTCATCTCCGACTCCACCGGCATCAGCGCCGAGACCATGGGCAACGCCCTGCTCGCCCAGTTCCCCACCGTCCCGTTCGAACGCCGCCTGATCCCCTTCCTGCGCACCACCAGGGAGGCGGAGGAGGTGCGCGAGCAGCTGAACCAGGCGATGGACGGGCCCGTGGAGCCGATCGTGTTCCTCACCGTGGTGGACGAGGAGGTGCGGGAGGTGCTGCTGGGCACCCGCGCCCCCGTGATCGACTTCGTCTCCGGGCACCTGGCCCGCATCGAGGCGCAGCTGGGTCTCTCCAGCGACCACGCCCCCGCCCGCCTGCACGGCGTGGGCGACGTGCGCCGCTACAACCGGCGGATGCAGGCCGTCGAGTTCGCGATCGAGCACGACGACGGCCAGTCCGTGCGCGCCATCCAACGGGCCGACGTGATCCTCATCGCCCCCTCCCGCTGCGGGAAGACCCCCACCAGCATGTACCTGGCCCTCATGCACGGCGTGTTCGTGGCGAACTACCCGCTGGTGGACGAGGACTTCGAGAACGGCAACCTGCCGCAGACCATCGCCGACCTGTCCGATCGCTGCTTCGGCCTGCTCACCAGCCCGAAGCGCCTCTCCGAGGTGCGGGGGGAGCGCAGGCCCGATTCGCGGTACGCCTCGGTGGACCAGACCCACTGGGAGCTCTCCCGCGCCCGCCGCATCTACGACTACTACGGCATCCCGTTCGTGGACTCCTCGAGCAAGTCCGTCGAGGAGATGTCCACACTCATCCTGCAGTCCCTCACCGACCGCCCCGCCCCCTGACCCCCCGATCCTGCTGTACGACGCAACGAAGCGCACCCATCGCGGCACCGCCGCCGGAAGGAGCATGACCATGACCTCCAGCATCCGTTGGTTCTCCGAACTCGGAATGGCCGACCTCGAGCAGGTGGGAGGCAAGAACTCCTCCCTCGGCGAGATGCTCTCCAACCTCGCCCGCCTCGGCGTGCACGTGCCCGACGGCTTCGCCACCACCGCCGACGCCTACCGGGAGTTCCTGGGTGCCACCGGCCTGGCCGAGCGGATCGACGGGATGCTCACCGGCCTGGACACCGACGACACCATGGCGCTGACCGACACCGGCAAGAAGATCCGCGACATGGTCGTCGCCCAGCCCTTCCCCGCCCAGCTCGAGGCCGACATCCGCGAGGCATACGAGAAGCTCGCCGCCGGCAGCGGCGCCGAGGCATCCTTCGCGGTGCGCTCCTCCGCCACCGCCGAGGACCTCCCAGACGCCTCCTTCGCCGGCCAGCAGGAGACCTTCCTGAACGTGCGCGGCATCGACGCCGTGCTCACCGCGATCCGCGAGGTGTTCGCCTCCCTCTACAACGACCGCGCCATCGCCTACCGCGTCCACCACGACTTCGACCACGCCTCCGTCGCACTCAGCGCCGGCGTGCAGAAGATGGTGCGCTCCGACATCGGCGCCAGCGGCGTCATGTTCACCGTGGACACCGAGTCCGGCTTCGACCAGGCCGTGTTCATCACCTCCGCCTACGGACTGGGCGAGGGTGTGGTGCAGGGGGCCGTCAATCCCGACGAGTTCTACTTGTACAAGCCCGCCCTGCGCGCCGGAAAGGCCGCGATCCTCAAGCGGGCCGTGGGCGACAAGGCCACCAAGATGATCTACGCCCAGGACACCGCCGTGGGTCGCACCACCGAGTTCGTCGAGGTGGATCCCGCCGAGCAGGCGAAGCTGTCCCTCACCGACGAGCAGGTGCTGGACCTGGCCCGCCAAGCCCTCATCATCGAGGAGCACTACGGCCGCCCCATGGACATCGAATGGGGCCTGGACGGCGCCGACGGGCAGATCTACGTGCTGCAGGCCCGCCCCGAGACCGTGCAGTCCCGCGCCGGCTCCACCGTCGAGAAGTACCACCTGTCCTCCCGCGGCACCGTGCGCGCCGAGGGCCGCGCGATCGGCGCCAAGATCGGCTCCGGCCCCGTCTCGGTGCTCACCTCCCTCGACCAGATGCACGACTTCCAGCCCGGCTCGGTGCTGGTGGCCGACATGACCGACCCCGACTGGGAACCGATCATGAAGCGCGCCTCCGCGATCGTCACCAACCGCGGCGGCCGCACCTGCCACGCCGCGATCATCGCCCGTGAGCTGGGGATCCCTGCCGTGGTGGGCACCGGCACCGCCACCCGTGAGCTCAAGGACGGTGAGGAGGTCACCGTCTCCGCCGCCGAGGGCGACACCGGCTTCGTGTACGAGGGGCTGCTGGACTTCAACGTCTCCACCTCCCAGGTGGACTCGATGCCCGAGGTGCCCACCTCGATCATGATGAACGTGGGCAACCCCGACCAGGCCTTTGCCTTCTCCCGCCTGCCCAACGCCGGTGTGGGCCTGGCCCGCCTGGAGTTCATCGTGAACCGCCAGATCGGCATCCACCCCCGCGCCCTGCTGGAGCTGGACACCCTCCAGGCCGAGCACCCGGACGTGGCCGCCAAGGTGAAGGAGGCCATCGCCGCCTACGACAGCCCCCGCGACTTCTTCGTGCAGCGTGTCGCCGAGGGCGTGGCCACCATCGCCGCAGCCTTCGCCCCCAACCCCGTGATCGTGCGGATGAGCGACTTCAAGTCCAACGAGTACGCGAACCTGCTGGCCGGCGAGGTGTACGAGCCGCACGAGGAGAACCCGATGATCGGGTACCGCGGTGCCTCCCGCTACCTCTCCAAGGACTTCGCGGACTGCTTCGCGATGGAGTGCGAGGCCCTGCGCTACGTGCGTGAGGACATGGGCCTGGACAACGTGAAGATCATGATCCCCTTCGTGCGCACCCCCGCGGAGGGCAAGGGCGTCATCGACCTGCTGGCCCAGCACGGCCTGCGCCGCGGGGAGAACGACCTGCAGGTGGTGATGATGTGCGAGGTGCCCTCCAACGCCATCACCCCCGAGCTGTTCCTCGAGCACTTCGACGGGTTCTCCATCGGCTCCAATGACATGACCCAGCTGACCCTGGGCCTGGACCGCGACTCCGCCCTGGTGGCAGAGACCTTCGACGAGCGCGACCCGGCCGTGAAGTTCATGCTGTCGCGCGCCATCGAGGCATGCCGCGTGGCTGGCAAGTACGTGGGCATCTGCGGTCAGGGCCCCAGCGACCACCCGGACCTCGCCCAATGGCTCGTGGACCAGGGCATCGCCTCGATGTCCCTGAACCCCGACACGGTGGTGGACACCTGGCTGAGGATCGCGCGACGGGGGTGAGACCACGGAGGCAGCACTGGCCCGTGGGACCGGCTCCCCGGACGTGACCCGGCAATACCGCCGGGTGCCTCACACCTCGGGGTCCACCACCGGGATCTGGCCGGTGTGGCTGGTCCGGCCAGGGATGCTGGTGACGGTGGTCAGCAGGAACACGGTGTTCTCCAGCGCCTCCACCGCGTGGCGCTGATGGGTGAGGGCCTCGACGTGACCCTCCTGGATCACCACCTCGTCCTCGCCGGAGACCTGGAGGACCCCGCGGATCACCTGTATGGACGCCGCAGGCGGGGAGTTGTGCTCGGCCAGGCGTACCCCCTTCTTCAGGGCGATGACCGTCTGCCGCAGCGGGCCGTCGTTCACGAGGATCTCGGCGTGGCGGCCGTGGGGGGCCGCGAGGGCCTTGTCGATCGCGAGGCTGATGGTGTCGGACAGGGCGGCCATGATTCCTCCTGGGGAGCGGCGGATGTCCCTGCACAGTATCCGCCAGGACAGCGGATCCGTCAGGTGAATCACCGGGCAAGCGGTCGGCGCAGGGGAGGACTGGTGCAGGTTCAGCGCGGACATGGTGGATGTCGAGACGCATCGGCGGCGGCCCCTTACGGTCAGGTGGAGAGCACGGTCAGGCACTGGACCCGACGGAGGTCGCCATGGACATCCAAGAGCTGAGGACGAGCAGGGGAAGGAGTGCGCGGAGCCTTCTCGCAGCGGTGATCCTCGGCGTGGGAGTGACCGGGTGCAGCCTGATGGATGCCGTCGAGGAACCTGACTGGCGGGCCGTCTTCGAGCAGAAGTCCGGGATAGAGCTGCCCGCGGATGCCGAGTTCACGATGGTGGCGCGCTCCGACGGGGGATTCACGACCGACTTCGTCACCATCTACCGCATCCGAGTTCCTGATCCAGCGCCCGGAAGCCTGTTCGACCCGGAGACGTATACCCGGGCAGCCGATGGTGGCGACGCCGCCCACCTGGACCAGCTGATCGAGGAAGCCGGCGAGACCGGGGACGACGTCAGCGACGTGCACCCCACCGCGTGCAGATGGGATGTGGAGAACGTGCAGTTCTATGAGCTGAACCTGTGCCGCACTGGCGATCCAGGCGAGTTCCTGGCGTTCGAGACCTACATCTGATCACACGGCGCTTACCCCTCCGCCGCGGTGCGCGCCAGGTGGAGCATCTCCCGTTCCGTGAGCCCCGCGACGCGGGCCGCAGCGGCCACGTCCCGGAACTCGGGCTCCCGCCGCACCACAGTGCCGTCGTCGTCGCGGGCGACCTTCACCGCGATCCGCTGGCCGCGCACCTCGACGTGCTCGAAGGACCGGGTGCGGATGCGGCGCTCCACGGCATGCATCCGCACGCCAAGCGTGCCCGTGGAGCGCATCAGCAGATCGGCGAGCTCATCGGCGGCGTCGTGCCTGGCGAGGGCGTGCACGGTCACGGCAGGGCGGCCGTGCTTCATCACGATCGGCGTGAGCCACGCGTCCAGCGCGCCGTGGTCCAGGAGAGCGTCGACCACCCCTGGCCACAGGCGCGGATCCAAGTCGTCCACGTTCGCCTCGATCTGCACGGCGGAGGTGGGGGTGTCATGGACGTCGTGGAGCGGCGAGCCGGTGGGATGGCCGACGGGCTCGCCGATCAGCACGCGCACCACGTTCGGTCGGCCCGGGGTGTCCTTCGTGCCGGCGCCGATCCCGAGGGCCAGCACCGTCATCGCCGGCTGTGGGCCCGCCGTGGTGGCCAGGCCGCGCACCAGGGCCACTCCGGTAGGGGTGGCGAGCTCGCCGATGCCGGGGGCGACGCCCGGGGGGACCTTCCGGCTGCCGTGCGCGTGGGGGCCGCCCTGTGCGTGGGCAGGGAGGTGCTCGTCGTGAGAGTGATGATGGTCGTGGTCGTGGTCGTGGTCGTGGTCGTGCGCGTGGTGATGGCCGCGCCCGGGCAGGATCTCCCCGGCCACTGTCGGCCAGCCGATGGCCAGGCGGGCCACGGCCGGCACCGGCACCGGGATGTCCCCGTGAGCGGCGCGGATGCGCCCGGAGCCGACCGCAATCACGCTCGCGGTGCCCTCGGTGATGCCCAACTGCCGCCACGCCTCGCAGGCGCCGATCACATCGGCCAGCGAGTCCAGCGCTCCCACCTCGTGGAAGTGGACCTCGTCGGCCGGCACCCCGTGGGTGGCGCCCTCCGCCTCGGCGAGTCGGCCGAACACCGCCAGCGCCAGGTCGACGGTGCGCTCAGGGACGTCGACGTTCCCACGGGAACGCTCCAGCAGCTCCCGGATCGAGGCCCAGGTGCGGTGCGGCGGGTCGTCGACCAGCACCTCCACGTCGACCTTGACCGCGCGCTGCCCGCCGCGGTCAACGTCGGAGCGGACGAAGCGCACCGAGTCCGGGACCAGCGCGTCGAGCACGCGCTGGACGCCCGCGAGGTCCGCGCCGGCGTCGACGAGCGCGGCGAGCAGCATGTCGCCGGCGATCCCGGCGGTCGCGTCGAGATAGGCGGTGCGGGGCGTGGCGGGATCCATGACCGGATCGTATCGGCCCGGGCTCGCCGAGATCGAGCAGGCCGTCGCGGTCGCTCACGCCTCGTCGGAGACCCCTACGGTCTCTACGGCGACCTCGCCCAGCGCCAGCATGGCGGCCACCAGGCCGGCGTTCGGTGAGGAGTGGTGGGTGGCGTCGGCCCCCCGCCCTTGGTCAATACCCCCTAGGGGTAAATGGTCTCGGTATGAGCACGCATCACGAGGGGCACGGACGACAGGGTTCCCACGTCGCTCTCGGCGGCGAGGGCGGCGATCGGGGCACGCACCAGCACGAGGGCCGCGGGGGCCACGACGGCCATGACGCGCACGCCGGGCGCGACATGGAAGCCGGGCATCACGGGAGCGGGGCTCACCACGATCACGGCGGCCACGACACGCACGCCGGTCACGACGCGCACGCCGGTCACGACATGCACGCCGGGCACCACGGGCACGGGGGACATGGCGGGCACGGCGATCACGTCGCGCAGTTCCGTCGGATGTTCTGGATCATGCTGGTGCTCGCGGTGCCGGTCGTCGGCCTCTCGCCGATGTTCGCGCACCTGATCGGCTACACGATCCCTGACGTGCCGGGTCTCGGCTGGATCGCACCGATCCTCGGCACCGTCATGTACGCGTGGGGCGGGAAGCCGTTCCTCAGCGGCGGGCTCTCCGAGCTCCGCTCCCGCGCACCGGGGATGATGCTGCTGATCAGCCTCGGCATCACCGTCGCGTTCCTGTCCTCCTGGGGCGCGACCCTGGGCCTGCTCCACCACGAGCTCGAGTTCTGGTGGGAGCTCGCGCTGCTGATCGTGATCATGCTGCTCGGCCACTGGATCGAGATGCGCTCACTCGCGCAGACCTCCTCCGCGCTGGACTCCCTCGCGGCGCTGCTGCCCGATGAGGCCGAGCGCATCGAGGGGGACGAGATCGTCACCGTCGCCCCCTCCGACCTGCGCGAGGGCGATGTCGTGCTGGTCCGCCCCGGCGCCTCGATCCCGGCCGACGGCACCATCGTCGAGGGCCGCGCCGACGTCGACGAGTCGATGATCACCGGCGAGTCCCGGGCCGTCCCGCGCACGACGGGAGACCGCGTGGTCGCCGGCACCGTCGCCACCGACTCGAACCTGCGCATCAAGGTCACCGCGACGGGAGAGGGCACCGCGCTCGCCGGGATACAGCGCCTGGTCTCCGAGGCGCAGTCCTCCTCCTCCCGCGCCCAGCGCATCGCCGACCGGGCCGCCGCCTGGCTGTTCTGGTTCGCGCTCGGCGCCGCCGTCATCACCGCGCTCGTCTGGGCGCTGCTGGGCATGCCCGACGAGGCCGTCATCCGCACCGTCACTGTGCTGGTCATCGCCTGCCCCCACGCGCTGGGCCTGGCGATCCCGCTGGTGGTCTCGCTCGCGACCGAGCGCGCCGCCCGCGCCGGCGTGCTCGTCACCGACCGGCTCGCCCTCGAGGGCATGCGCACCGTGGACACCGTGCTGTTCGACAAGACCGGCACCCTCACCCGCGGCGAGCCCGAGCTCTCCGAGATCGCCGTCGCCCCCGGCAGCGGGCTCGACGAGCAGAACCTGCTGGGCCTGGCGGCCGCGGCCGAGTCCGAGAGCGAGCACCCGCTCGCCGGCGCGATCCGTGAACGGGCCGCGGCCGACGGGGTCGCGGTCCCCGCCGCCTCCGAGGTCGCCTCCGCCCCCGCGCTCGGCGTGAGCGCGCAGGTCGACGGGCACGAGATCCGCGTCGGCGGGCCGCGCCTGCTCGAGGAGACCGGCGCCGCGGAGCTCGAGGAAGCCCCCGCTTGGCGCGAGGAGGGCGCGATCGTGCTGCACGTGCTGCAGGGCGGCGAGGCCGTCGGCGCCCTCAAGCTCGTCGACGCGGTGCGCCGGGAGTCCCGAGAGGCGATCGACGCGCTCCACGCCCGCGACATCCAGGTCGTCATGATCACCGGCGATGCGCAGAACGTCGCCGAGCACGTCGGCGCCGAGCTCGGCATCGACCGGATCTTCGCCGGGGTGCGTCCCGAGGACAAAGCGAGCCGCGTCGCCGCGCTGCAGGACGAGGGCCGCAAGGTCGCGATGGTCGGCGACGGCGTCAACGACGCCCCCGCCCTCGCCCGGGCCGACGTCGGCCTCGCGATCGGTGCCGGCACCGACGTCGCGATCGGCTCGGCCGGGGTGGTGCTCGCCTCCTCGGACCCGCGCGCGGTGCTGTCGGTGATCGAGCTGTCGGGCGCCGCCTACCGCAAGATGCGGCAGAACCTCTGGTGGGCGGCCGGGTACAACCTGCTGTCGGTCCCGCTCGCCGCCGGTGTGCTTGCCCCGATCGGGTTCGTCATGCCGATGAGCGTCGGCGCGCTGCTGATGAGCGCCTCGACCGTCGTGGTGGCGCTGAACGCGCAGCTGCTGCGCCGTCTGGACCTGCGTCCCGAGGCGGTCGCCGCCCGGCGCTGAGGCCCTGCCTTGCTCAGGCCCCCAGCTGCATCGTGGTGATGCAGGTGGGGGCCTCGGCGTCGGTGCGCAGCGTCGTCGTGGCCTCGCCTGCCGCTCCGGCGAGGGTGAGCGTGAGCTCCGTTTCCCGGGGCAGCCACAGGCCCAGGAAGCCGTTCGGTGCGGTGGTGCGTTCCTCGTCGATCAGCACCGTCCCGGAGGCGTCCTCGCCCCGCACCGCGAGCTCCTCCTCCGCCAGCTCGCCGAGGCACGTGGTGAGGCTGTGGAGGAAGCACTCATGGGTGCTGGACACGAACGGCGCGACCGAGACGTAGAGCTCCTCCGCGGGCAGCTCGAGGGTCGCCTACCGCCCTGCGGTGTCGGAGAGAGTGAGCACGTCGGTGCCAACGGAGGCGAGCAGTTCCGAGGGCCGCTCGTCGAGCGGCAGCGCTTCGAGCGCGTCGATCACCTCGCGGGCCGTGCCGGCGGGCAGGTCGTGGGCGGAGAGCAGTTCCTCCGCGGCCGACGGGCCGGCGGAGCAGCCGGCGAGCGCCAGCGGGGTCGCGGCGAGGGCGGCGAGCAGGGTCCGACGCGGCAGGGCGAGAGTCATCGGAGGATCCTTCGGGACGACGGCGAGGACGCCCCGACCATACCCGGGCAGGGTATGCGCGAGCTGGGACCGCGGTCCCGCGGCCCCACCCGTCGACGCGAGTCCGCGCCTCGGCCAGCCAGGCCACGCCGATTGCTCGGCCGTCCGGGCACCGCCGATGCGGTGAGGTGAGGGCGTGGAGCACCAAGGGGTGGGCTGCGAGGGTCGCGAGCTCCGACGCCTCGGGCGGCCGCGGCGGCAGCTCGGAGACGGACATGGGCCGGGCCGTCCTTGTTCCCGGCCAGGCCACGGCGCATAGTGGGAGCCATGAGCGAGACGACGGCGACCCAGCAGCCCGCGATCCACCCGATCCCCGAGGGCCTGGCCGAACGCGCCGCCCTCCTCGGAGGCCCGGGCGGCATCCTCGCCCAGGAGCAGATCGACGAGTTCGTTGCCCAGCAGCTGGCCGGCCAGGACCTCGACGGCAAGAGCGTGTGCCTGATCATCCCCGACGGCACCCGCTCCGTGCCCCTGCCGCGGGTGTTGAAGCCGATCCACGCTGCGCTCGCCGGCCGCGCCGCCTCCGTCACGGTGCTGATCGCCCTGGGCACCCACGCCGCCATGGCACCAGAGGCCATCGCCCGCCTGGTCGGCGCCCCTGATGCCGACGGCATCGCGGCCGCCTACCCCGGTTGGAAGATCGTCAACCACGCCTGGGACGACCCCGAGCAGATCGCGGACCTGGGCGAGATCCCCGCTGAGCGGATCAGCGAGCTCACCGCCGGACTGCTGGCCGACACCCCCATGCGGGTGCAGATCAACCGGCTGTGCGTCGAGTCCGACGTGGACCTGATCGTGGGCCCCGTGTTCCCGCATGAGGTGGTGGGATTCTCCGGCGGCAACAAGTACTTCTTTCCCGGCTGCTCCGTGCACGACGTGATCGACGTGTCCCACTGGGTGGGGGCCCTGATCACCGCCAGCCGCATCATCGGCACCCTGGGCATCACCCCCGTGCGCCAGCTGATCGACGCCGCCAGCGACCTGGTGGAGACCGACAAGCTCTGCTTCACCATGGACGTGATCTCCGGCGGCAAGGACCTCAACGCCCTCGCCTTCGGCGACCCCCAGGCGGCGTGGGCCGCGATCGCGAGGATCTCCGCGCTCACCCACATCACCTACGTGGAGAAGCCGTTCAAGCGCATCGTGGCGCTGGTGCCGGAGATGTACGAGGACATCTGGACCGGCGCCAAGGGCTTCTACAAGTCCGAGCCGGTGTGCGCCGACGGCGGCGAGGTGATCATCTATGCCCCCCACATCACCGAGGTGGCCGCGATGCACCCCGGGCTGCGCGACATCGGGTACCACAACATCGAGTACTTCACCAAGCAGTGGGACCGCTTCAAGGACCACCCCTGGGGCGAGCTCGCGCACTCCACGCACGTCACGGGCCTGGGCACCTACGACCCGGAGACGGGGGTGGAGCAGCAGCGCGTGCGGCGCTCCTTCGCCACCTCCATCCCCCAGGAGGTGTGCGAGGCGTACAACGTCACCTACGTGGACCCCGCGAGCCTGGACATCGATGCCCTGCGCGAGGACCCCGACACCCTGGTGATCGACCACGCCGGCGAGGTGCTGTTCCGCCTTGCCTCGGAGCGCGAGGGGGTCTGAGCCGGGGGGTCTGAGCGCGCGAGGGGGTCTGATCCGGGGGGTCTGAGCCTGAGGGGAGCTGAGCTCGACCCGCGGGTCAGACGGCCCGCAGCGGGTTGTCCCGGTCCAGCTCGGCACCGGGACGGCCCGGGAACCCGCGCGGGGAGTCGTAGACGGCCTTGAGCGCCTGCAGCGCGGGCAGCGCCTCGGCCGGTGAGATCCAGAAGGGCTCACCGCTGCCGTGGCCGGCATAGAAGTCGCTGATCAAGGCCGCATGGGAGGCACCCCAGTAGGAGCGGGCCCCTGCCGGGGCCGCGCGCTCGACGACCATCCGCGGCTCCCCGTCGGTGGGCAGCACCGTGAGCTCCCGTGCGATCTGCAGGGTTCCGCGCTCGCAGACGATGTCGATCCGGACGGGCAGGTTCGTGGGCGCCCCATTGGTGGCCAGCAGGACGCTGTGCGTGCCTGACGGATGGGTGAGGGTGGCCGTCGCGGTGTCCTCCACCTCGATGGTGCCGCCCAGCACGTCGGTGGAGGCGCAGCCGACGACGGCGGAGACCCCGCCCAGCAGCCACTGGAGCAGGTCCAGGGTGTGGATGGCCTGGTTGATCAGCAGTCCGCCGCCGCTGCCCGCCCAGGTGCCGCGCCAGGGCCTGGCCCGGTAGTAGCCGGGGGTGCGGTGCCAGGCGACCGTCGCGGCGGCCCCCGTCGGCGCCCCCAGCTCACCGGTGGTCAGCACCCGGTGGGCCTCCTGGACCGTGGCGTTGTACCGGTTCTGGAAGCAGACCCCGATGCGCGGCGCCCCGGGAGCGGCGGCAGCATCGACGATGCGACGGGCGTCCTCCAGTGTGGAGGCCAGCGGCTTCTCCGTGAGCACCTCGACCCCGGCGGCCAGGGCTTCGATGGCGAGGTCGGCATGCTGGTCGTGAGGGGTGCACAGGTGGACGACGTCCGGCGAGAACCGCTCGAGGGTCTCGGTGAGGGTGGCGGTGCCGGGCACCCCGGCATCCTGGGCCGCCTGAGCGCGGCGTCCCGGGTCGGTGTCGCACACCGCCACCAGCTCCGCACCGGGCAGCTGGGCGATCGCGTCGATGTGGAGAGGGGAGATGTCGCCGCAGCCGATCACGGCAGTCCGGAGGTTCCGCATCTGTTCTCCTCGTCGAGCGGGACGGGATCCACCAGGATCCGGCGCGGGGACGCTGCCAGGCTACCGATTGCCGTGCCTTGTCGCCGGGCCCGCGGCAGCACATGGCCGCCCCGGACCGGCGGGCATCCAGGTGGGTAGGCTGAACGGCGCCCGTCCCTGCGGGACCCGAGCGAGACCGAGCGAAGGAATCCCATGACCGCGTCCATGACCCCCACACAGTTGGCCGGCGAGGACCTCGCCGCCGCCGACCGGGTGGCCACGCTCGTTGAGGGCGCTGCACCCCTCGGCGTCGCCTACTCCGGGGGCGTGGACTCCGCGACCCTGCTGGCCCTGGCCGTGCGCGCACTCGGCGCCGAGAACGTGGTGGCACTGCTCGGCATCTCCCCGTCCCTGGCCGCCGCCGAGCGCCGCGGCGCCCACGAGACCGCCGCGGTGATCGGCGTGCGCGTCGTGGAGGTCGAGACCCACGAGGGGGAGAAGGCCGGCTACATCGCCAACGACGTGGACCGCTGCTACTTCTGCAAGGACGAGCTGTTCTCCCGCATCGACGACGCCTTGGTCAGCGAGCTGGGCCTGGCAGCGGTCGCCTATGGCGAGAACGCCGACGACGCCCTGCGCCCGGACCGGCCCGGTGCGCGCGCCGCCACCGAGCACCGCGTCCTGCGCCCCCTGGCCGAGGCCGGCCTGGACAAGTCCCGGGTCAGATCCGTGGCCCGCGCCCTCGCACTGCCGTGCGCCGACAAGCCGGCCGCGCCCTGTCTGGCCTCCCGGATCCCCCACGGGCAGCAGGTCACCCCTGAGAAGCTGCGCCAGGTGGAGACCGTCGAGGAGGCGCTGCGCGAGCTCGGCTTCGCCGACTCCCGGGTGCGGCACCACGGCGACGTGGCCCGCATCGAGCTGCCGGCGGACGCTCTGGCCCGCTCCGTCGAGCCGGAGGTGCGCACCGCCATCCACCGCGCCGCCACCGGCGCCGGGTTCCGCTTCGCCGCCGTGGACCTGAAGGGCATGCAGTCCGGCGCCTTCACCCTCACCCTGCTGGACCAGCGAGGAGTCCCCCGTGCCTGAGCACGCTGAGCACGCAGGGCAGGCCGGCGGGCGGACCCACGGGCGAATCGACGGGCGGATCGACGGGGTCGCCGAGCTGGACCTGGGCCGCGGTGCCCGCCGCGGGGCCCCGGAGGCCGTGCTGTGCGACGCCAAGAGCCTCGCTCACCTCACCGCGATCGCCGCAGAGTACGCCCGCATCGCCCGCGAGCAGCCCGAGCTCGCCACCGACCTCGGCCCCGTGCTGTTCACCCGCGCGGACGAGGAGCGGGCGCGGGCCGTGCTCGCAGCGCTGCCCGATGCCCACTGGGAACCGGAGGCCCGGATGGTGGCGTGGCCCGCCGAGCCGCCCCCGCCCACCGGGGGACTGGTGATCGTGGCCTGCGCAGGCACCAGCGACCTGCCCGCGGCCCGGGAGGCCGAGCTCACCGCCCGTCACCTGGGGCGCCCCACCCGCCTGATCGCCGACATCGGCATCGCCGGCCTGCACCGCCTCCAGGCCCGCCTGCCCGAGCTGCGCGAGGCCGCCTGCGTGGTGGTCGCCGCCGGCATGGACGGGGCCCTGCCCACCGTGGTGGCCGGTCAGATCAGCGCGCCCGTGGTCGCTCTGCCCACCTCCGTCGGCTACGGCGTGGCAGGCGGTGGCGTGACCGCCGCCCTGACCATGCTGTCAGCCTGCGCGCCCGGCATCGGCGTGGTCAACATCGACAACGGCTACGGCGCCGGGCACCTCGCCGCCCAGATCGCCCGCTGGGCGCCGGCAGATGTGCCCAGCCACACCAACGACCGCTGACTGCGCGCACGCCCGTGCTGGGTACGGTTCTGCGGTGACCACCGCCCCCGCTCCCTCTCCCGCGACCGCCCCGCATCGGCCCGCCGGTCGGTCCGCGGCCCTCACCTGGCTGCTGCTGGCCGGTGCCATCGTGGTGGAGATGGCCGCGACCCTCTCGCTCAAGGGTGCGATCGCCCAGCCGATGCTCTACGTGGTCGTGGTGGCCGGGTACGCGGGCGCCTTCGGACTGCTGGCGGTGGTGCTGCGACGCGGCATGGGGCTGGCCGTCGCCTACGGGATCTGGGGAGCGATGGGCGTGGTGGGCACCGCGGTGCTGTCGTCCTGGATCTTCGGCGAGCAGCTGAACGCCATGATGGCCGCCGGGATCGCCCTGGTGGTGACCGGAGTGCTGGCGATCGAGGTCGGCGCCCAGCGGGCACGGCGGGCGGCTGCGGTGCCGGCGGCAGGGGAGCAGGTGCGATGAGCTGGGTGTTCATGATCGGCGCGGTGCTGAGCGAGGTCAGCGCCACCCTCACCCTGAAGTCCGCCGCCACCGGCCGGGCCCGGCTGTACGCCGTGGTGCTGATCGGGTACGTGCTGGCCTTCGTCTTCCTCACCGGGGCGCTGCGCACCGGCGTGCCGCTCGGCGTCGCCTACGGGGTGTGGACGGCGGCCGGGGTGGCGCTGACCGCGATCTTCTCCCGCTTGATCCACCACGAGCCGATGACACCGCTGATGATCGCAGGTATCGGCATGATCGGCGCAGGGGTACTGCTGATCGAGCTGGGCGCCGGGCACTGACCGACAGGAAGATTGCCGCCGGTTGCCACCTGGGGGGACTAACGTGGGCGGATGACCGAAGACCGCGTGACCATCTACGACGTCGCCGCGCACGCCGGGGTGGCACCCTCCACGGTGTCCCGTGCCTTCTCGCGTCCCGGCCGGGTCAGTGCCGCCACCCACGCGAAGGTGATGGCTGCGGCCAAGGAGCTCGGCTACCGCAGCGCACCCCCGCCCGCTCAGGAGCGCGGTCAGCGCCACGACCGCCTGGGGATCGAGGTCCCCGATCTCACCAACCCCTACTTCGCCGAGCTCATCTCCGGCATGCAGGAGGCAGTGAAGGAGCACGACCACATGCTGCTGCTGCTGGACAGCGTCGAGGACGAGGCCCGCGAGCGGCAGAGCCTGCTCAGCGCCGTGGACGTGGTGGACGGCATCGTGCTCGCGGGCACCCGGCTCTCCGACGCCACCCTCAACCACCTCACCAAGCGCATCCCGGTGGTGGTGATGAACCGGCGCGTGGCCGGCCTGGACTCCGTGACCCCCGACTACGAGCACGGCATGGCCCAGGCCATGGCCCACCTGGCCGAGAACGGCACCCGCCTGGTCACCTACGTGGCCGGCCCCGTGAACTCCTGGTCCGACGCGGAGCGGTGGCGCGCGGCGCGGTCCGCGGCGAAGGCGCACGGCATCCAGATCCGCCGGCACGGGCCCTACCCGCCCACCACCTCCGGCGGCGAGCAGGCCTTCGAGGACCTCCACGGCGTCCTTCCCCACGCTGTGATCTGCTACAACGACCTGATCGCGCTGGGGTTCCTGGTCGCCGCCCTGCGGGCAGGGGTGCGGGTGCCCGGTGAGCTGTCCGTCATCGGGCACGACGACATCCCCCTGGCCCGCTTCGTCGGCGGGGGCCTGACCACGCTCGCCACCCCCAAGCGCGCCCAGGGACGCGCAGCCGTCGACCGACTGATCCGACGGATCGAGAACCCCTCGGCGCACCGCACCCCGCTGGAGGGGTCGCAGCCGGTGCGCCTGGTCGTCCGGGGCTCCACCGGGCCGCGGCGGGGGCACTGAGCCAGGGCGCGGTGGGGCGCTGAGCCGGGCCGTGGCGGGGGCGCTGAGCCGGGCCGTGGCAGGGGCAGTGAGCCGGGCCGTGGCGGGTGCGGACCTGTGCGCGGCGAGCGGCAACCGATGACAACCCCGGGCGCGGGGCGGATGAGGCCCGGGATCATGGGCCCATGAGCAACGATGCCTACACGCCGCACGAGGACCGCCTGCTGCCCGCGGACACCGCGACCCGCGAGATCGCCCGGACCCTCTACCAGCGCATGCGGGATCAGCCCATCATCTCCCCGCACGGCCACGTGGACCCCCGGTTGTTGCTCGACGATGAGCCGTTCCGCGACCCCACCAGCCTGTTCATCACCCCCGACCACTACGTCACCCGTCTGCTGCACGCCCGCGGCGTGGACCTCGCCGAACTCGGCGTCGGCCGCGGACCCCTCGAGGAGCAGGACGCCCGCGCCGCCTGGCGACTGCTGGCCGAGCACTGGCACGCCTACGCCGGCACGCCCTCGCGGCTGTGGATGGAGCACGAGTTCCACCAGGTGTTCGGCCTGGAGACGGTGCTGAGCCCCCGCACCGCCGATGCGATGTACGACGAGATCGCCGAGAAGCTGGCCCGGCCGGAGTTCCGACCCCGCGCCCTGTTCGACCAGTTCCGGATCCAGGTGCTGGCCACCACCGATGATCCCGTCGACGACCTCTCCGCCCACCGGGCCCTCGCGGCCGACGAGGCCTTCACCGGCTCGGTCATCCCCACCTTCCGGCCCGACAAGTACCTCGAGCCCGCCCGGGCCGACTTCCGCGAGCTCACCGATGCCCTCGGCGAGGCCGCAGCGGAGGACACCGGCACCTACCAGGGCTACGACCGTGCGATGCGGGCGCGCCGCCAGTACTTCCGCGACCACGGCGCGGTCTCCTCGGACCACGCCCATGCCGACCCCGGCACCGCCCGGCTGGAGGAGGCCGAGGCGAGCAGGCTGTACACCGAGGCCCGTGAGGGGCGGATCGACACCGACGCGGCCGCGGCACTGCGCCGCCACCTGCTGGCCGACCAGGCCCGCATGGCGGCCGACGACTCCCTGGTCATGACGCTGCACCCCGCCGTGCACCGCAACCACCACCAGGGGACGTTCGAGAAGTTCGGTGCCGACGTGGGCGCCGACATCCCCACCTCCGTGGAGTTCGTGACGTCCCTGGCTCCGGTGCTGAACGACGTGGGCCTGGACCCCGCCTTCCGCCTGGTGCTGTTCACGATTGACGAGACGGTGTTCTCTCGCGAGATCGCCCCACTGGCCGGCTTCTACCCCTCCGTGTACGCCGGTGCGCCGTGGTGGTTCATCGATGCGCCCGATGCGATCCTGCGCTACCGCCGCGCCGTCTCGGAGACCATCGGCTACAGCCGGACCAGCGGGTTCATCGACGACACCCGTGCGTTCTGCTCCATCCCCGCCCGCCACGACATGGCACGGCGGATCGATTCCCACCACCTCGCCGGCCTCGTGGCCGAGCACCGCATGCGCCTGGAGGATGCCGTCGACATCGCCGACGCCCTCCCGGCCACCCATCCCCGTGAGGTGTTCCGTCTGCCGCAGGGCAGCCCCGCCGCGAAGGAGAACTGATCATGACGGAACCTGCCAGCACTGCACCCACCGGCGCCGCCGCTCCCGAGGCGGCCGGCTCGGCCGGGGCTGCCGCTCCTGAGGCATTCGGACGCCTCGTCCACCTGGGCATCGGCAACTTCGCCCGCGCTCACACCCTGGTGGCCACTCAGCAGGCCGGAGGCTGGGAGGTGGCCGTCTTCACCGGCCGCAGCCCCGCCATGGCCGAGGCGCTGAACTCCCAGAGCGGGAAGTACGGCCTGGTGGTGCGCGGTCCCGAGCGGGACGAGGTCGAGATCATCGACGTGATCGACGAGGCCTTCGCCGCCTCCGACGTCGAGGCGCTGGACCGGCTGATCGCGGATCCCTTCACCGCGGTGGTCACCCTGACCATCACCGAGAAGGGCTACAGCGCCGGCAACGACCCCGCCACCTCCGCCACCGCACGACTGGCCGGGGCGCTGAGGGCCCGCCGCGAGGCCGGGGTCACCGAGCCGATCGCCCTGGTCTCCTGCGACAACCTCTCCGGCAACGGAGCCGTGCTGAAGAAGGCCGTGCTGGACGCGGCCGATGAGGAGACCCGCGCCTGGTTCGACGACCACGTCGACGTCATCTCCACCATGGTGGACCGCATCACCCCCTCGGCCTCGGAGGAGGAGAAGGACCTGGTGCTGCGCGAGACGGGCCTGGCCGACCAGGTGCCCGTGGTGACCGAGCCCTTCACCGAATGGGTGGTGCAGGACGCCTTCCGAGGCCGACGCCCCGAGTGGGAGAAGGCCGGGGTGCAGCTCACCGACGACGTCGAGCTGCATGAGTTGCGCAAGCTCCGCCTGCTCAACGGCTCCCACTCCCTGATGGCCTACGCCGGGCAGCTCGCCGGCTGTGAGCGCGTGGACGAGGCGATCGCTCACCGCGAGGTGCGGGCCCTGGTGGAGACCCTGTGGTCCGAGGCCCGCTCCACGCTGCCCCTGCCCGAGGACGAGCTGGACGCCTACACCACCGCCCTCGAGGAGCGCTTCCGCAACCCCCGCCTGGCCGATGCGCTGATCCGGATCGCCGCCGACGGGTCCGAGAAGCTGCAGGTGCGGGCTCTGCCGGTGATCGCCGAGCGCGGCGGTCCCGACAAGGCTCCCGGTGCCGTCGCCGCCATCGCCGCCTGGACCCTGTGGGTCACCGAGCGCAGCCGCGATGGCCACGAGGTCGCCGATCCGCGGGCCGAGGACATCGCCCAGGCCGCCGCGCTCGAGGACGACACCGCGCGGGTGACAGCCCTGGTGGCGCTGCTGGGCGTCGAGGGTGAGACCGCCGATGAACTGGTCGCGAAGGTGGCGGCGGAGGAGAAGCGCCTCCCGCGGGGCTGAAACCTACCCTCTGCCGCCGCGCGGGTGGCCCGGCCACGTGTCGCGAGCGGGTCCCGCACCGAGGCCCCGGAGTGCTGCTGGAAGCAACGGTGCAGCCCGGGCCGGGTCGGCAAGTCAGGCCAGGTCGGCGAGCTTCTCGAAGCGGTCCAGGCGCTCCCGGTAGTAGTCGGCGTGCTCGGGGCGCGGCTCGATGCGGTTGCGCACCGGGGCCTCGGCCACCTCGACGCCCGGGGCGGCCTGCTCGAGCGCCAGCACGGCGGAGCCGCGCATCGTGGAGCGGGAGATCGCCACGTGGTCGATCGGTGCACCCAGGGCGTCGGCCAGCAGGTGCAGCCAGGCCGGGATCGCCTCGGTCATGCCGCCGGAGAGCACGATCCGCTCCGGGGTCCCGCCCATCTCCGTGAGCTGATCGGCGATGCGAAGGTAGCTGAGGGCCACGCCCTCCATCGAGCCGCGCAGCAGGTCCTCCGCCGTGGTGGAGGCCGACACGTTCGCGTACAGGGCACGGGCGCCATCGCGCCACTGGGTGCCGCGCTCGCCGGAGAAGAACGGCACCACCAGCGGGGTGGAGGACTCCGGTGCCGCGGCGAACAGCTCGTCCGTGTCCCAGGTGGAGATGTCGTCGGCCAGGGAGAACTGGTTGCGGGCCCAGTCCAGCACCCGGCCGCAGTCGCTCATGGCGGAGCCGACCAGGGTGCGATCCGCATCCACGCGGTAGGCCCACAGGCCCGTCGGCAGCGTGGGCGTCTCCCCGGTGATCAGCTGGCGGATCGCACCGGAGGTGGCGGTGGAGATGCCCCAGGTGGTGGGGCCCAGTGCACCGATGCCGATGTTCGCCGCCAGGCCGTCCCCGATCACCGGCACCCACACGGCCTCCTTCAGCTGCGAGAACTCCTTCGCCAGCGGGGTGCCCGCCAGGGGCAGGGCATCGGAGGGATCCAGCGGGGTGCCCATCATCGCCGCGTCCACGCCGACCGCCTCGAGCAGCTCGGGCACGTACTGCCCGGTGCGGCGGTCGATCATCCCCGACCAGGCCGCAGAGGCGGTGCCCAGGGCCGGCGTCCCCAGCAGCTTGAGGGCCACGTACTCGCCGAGCGCCATGAACCGGTGCGCGCGGGAGAACACATCGGGGTGCTCCTCTCGCAGCCACGCCAGGCGCGGTGCCGTGTACGAGGAGTGAAGGCGGGCGCCGGTGCGCTCGTGCAGCGCCACCGGGTCCAGGCTCTCGCGCAGCGCGGCCACCTGAGTGCGGCAGCGTGTGTCGGCGTAGGTGATGCACGGGGTCAGCGGCTCGCCGGCCTCGTCGACCACCACCAGGGAGGAGGCGAAGGCGTCGAAGCCGATCGCCATCACGGGGCCGGGCAGCGGATCCGACAGGACCTTCCCCAGAGCCGTGCGCAGGCCCTCGACGATCACGTCGGCATCGATGGTGGAGGTGCCGTCATCACCGACGGTGAAGCCGTGGGGCTGCTTGTGGGTGCGTTTGCCGACCTCCCGGCCGGTGGCGTCGTACACCCCGGCTCGGGCGCCGCCCGAACCGACGTCCAGGCCGATCACGAGGGGGGCCAGTGCATCCTCATCGGGAATGGCGAAACGGGGCATGGCGTGGGTCTCCTGCGACTGGGGTCTGTTCCGGCGCTCCTCGGGCAGCGATGCCGGGAGCGGGGTCCGTCCCGTTCAGGATAGGGGCAGGGGCTGTGGCGGTCCCGGACACGCCGCCTGTTGCCACCGCGGCCGGGCCCCCGCTCAGTCCCCGATCACCGCCTGCCCCACGAACTCACCCTCCGCGCAGCCCGGCGGGATCGCGAACACCGCCGAACCGATCGGCGTGGTCCACATGTTCAGCAGGTCCAGGTCCGACAGCCGCTGCTGGATGGGGATGAACTGGCCCTCCAGGTCCGCCTGGAACGAGGTGAAGATCTGCCCCGATTCCGAGAGCGCCCCACTGCCGGGAGCGGGCGGGTCCTCGTAGTTGTAGGGGCGGCGGAAGATCTCGTCGTGCACGCCCTCGTCCACCCCACGGGCCCGCCGCATGTGCGAGAACTCCGGGATCAGTGGGAAACCGTGCTCGCTGCGCGCCTCGAAGTCGGCGTGGTCGCTCTCCTCCTGGCCGCTCAGCGGTGCACCGTTGGACAGCTTCGTGCCGGTGGACTGCTCACGCGCGGCCGGATCGGCCTCGTCCCAACCGTCCAGGTCCATCCGGATCCGGCGGATCACCATCGAGGTGCCGCCGGCGAAGGGGCCCTCGTCGATCCACACCACGGTGTCGAAGTGGTTGCTGTCCAGCTGCGGGTTGGCCGAGCCGTCCACCTGACCGAACAGGTTGCGCTGGGTGACGCCCGGGCGCTCGGTGCCGTGGGCCCGACGGAAGCCCTGCTGCACCCAGCGCACCGTGGTGAAGGCACGGGAGTCCTTCAGCAGCATCCGTGCCGCGTGGGAGACCGTGAGCGGATCGTCCGAGGCGACCTGCAGCAGCAGGTCACCGCCGCAGAACTCCTCCTGCAGCTCGTCGATCTCGAAGGCCGGCAGCGGACCCAGCCACGCGGGCACCTCCACCTGTGCCCGCTCCAGCAGGCCGGGCCCGAAGCCGAAGGTCACGGTGAGGCGGGCCGGTGCGGTGGCCAGCTCCGGTTCGGTGTCGGCCAGGGCCGGCCGGCCCTGGGTGAGGCGGGCGGCATCGTCGGTGAGCAGTCGCAGCATGCGGATGATGCCTGCGCGGTCCACCTCCTCGTGCAGGTCCAGGGCCAGGTACGACGACGAGGCCTGGGCGGGCGTGCCCACGCCCGCCTGGTGCGCCCCGTGGAAGGGGAGGGTGGCCTCACCGTGCAGGGGCGCCTCGGCCTGATCGGCGGGCCCGGATGTCGGGCCCGATCCGCGCAGGGCGCGGTCCAGGCCGACGGCCGCCGCCCCCACGCCCAGGGCGCCCGCACCGGCGGTACCGGCCAGCAGCAGGCCGCGGCGTCCCGGTTGGTTCGTCGCGCGGGGGTCGAGCTCCGCGGGGGTGCGGGGCCCGCGGGAGCGCCCCTCGCGGGCGCCCCCCTCGGGGGAGCCGGCCTCGCGGGTGTGCGGCTGACGTGCGCGCGGCTCGGGGGTCACTCGTGCTCCTCCGTGCCGTGCTCACCGCCGCCGTCGCTGGGCTCCTCCATGCCGCCGTAGTTCTCCTGGGCACCGGCGAAGTCCTTGACGGTGGCGGTCATGGGGTGCTCGGTGCCGCCCTCGAACTGCAGCACCAGCTCCACCTCGTCACCGGGCAGCAGCGGCGCGGTCAGACCCATCAGCATGATGTGGTCCCCGCCCGGCTCCAGCAGCAGCTCGCCGCCGGCCGGGATGGGGAAGCCGCCCTCCTTCTCCTCCATGCTCATGCCGCCGGAGCCGTCCGAGGCCGTCTGGTGCAGCTCGACCTCGTCGGCGGCATCCGTGGAGGCACCCAGCAGGATCATCTCGGTGCCGGAGGTGTTGGTGAGGGTGCCGAACACGGCGGTCATGCCCTCCTCGGCGGCCTTCACCCAGGGATCAGTGATGGTCACGGGGCAGTGCGGGGCGGCCGGATCAGTGGTGGCCTCGGCGCCGGGGTCGTCCGACGAAGCGGGGTCCGAGCCCTCGGCACCCTCGTCCGTGCCGCAGGCGGTCAGCGCCAGTCCGATCAGCGGTAGAGCGAGGGCGGAGCGCACGACAGCGCGCCGAGACAACCGGGCGTCGGACCTTGCCGCACCGCGCTGCGGGGCAGACGGTGCGGGTGGCGTCGGGGTGGGGAGCAGCTGGCGCGGCAGGGTGAAGCGGGACATGAGGGGCCCTTCCGGGAACGGCTCGCACCACCGCGGCGCTGGACGCACGGAAAGCGGCGCGCACGGGCGGCGGGGGAGCGTCGAAGATGGTCTGGTGCGCGCAGAGCGTGCCGTGGATGATCGGCCCGACCGAAGAGGTCAGGCGGCCAGGACCAGGGGAGGACCGCGTCGAAGTTGGGGTTCGATCTGGGCGCGCTGGGTGTGCGTCAGGTGCAGGGGTGCGGATGCCGCGCGACGAGGACGGGTCACGAGGACCGGGATCGTCGGGGTGGCGGCAGGGCGCATCCAGAAGCGCCCCAGCCGTGCGGCCAGGGTGAAGCAGCGGTGGAGGATGCTCTCGCCCCGGTGCAGCAGCACGGTGGTGAGGGCCGCGGCCAGCAGGTGGCCCAGCATCATCGCCGCGCCGCCGTGATCACCGTGCAGGGCGTGCTGGGCGAGGTCGCCCACACCGTGGGCCGTGTGAGCAGGGGTCTCGGCCACAGGCCCGATGGCGTGAGAGGCAAGGGCGTCGCCTCCCGGAGCGAGATGTCCGTGGTGGACACCGTGGCCGAGGTGATCCCCGGGCGGGGCCACCAGATGGGCCGACGGATCGCCCGGGGTGCCGGCCATGAACAGGCCGTGGAACAGGGCCTGGGAGCCGGTCACCGCCAGTGACATCCGCGGCAGGGAGAACCGGGAGCCGGCCAGCACCGTGCACACCGCGACCGACAGCCACCACGGCAGCAGCACGCCCAGGAAGGACGGCACCAGGCCCCCACCCAGCACGTGGCCGGTCAGCGCGACGGCCGTGACGACCGTCGCGGCAGCAGCCCCCCGCACAAGGCGCAGGGGCTCACGGCTCGAGGACATGCCCCCATTGTGGCCCAGGGCGACCCTCTGGGCAGCCCTGGACCGAGACCATACCCGTGATCCGTCCGTCCAGCACAGGCCGTGGGGCCGCGGAGGGGCCAGCGGGCCGCCGGATACCACGGAGGTCGTCGCCGATCCCCGTGGGTGCCGGTATCACGACCGGCGACGCCAGAGCAGTTCGAACCAGAGGGAGGCGCCGTCCTCCAGGGTGTGGATGTCGAACGCACGCTCGTCGCTCTCCCGCAGTGTCTGCCCGACGGAGCGGAGGCGAGAGGAGGCGAGCAGGTCGTACTCGTCCTCGACGCGGAGCACCTGGTAGGGCGAGTCCTCTCCGCCGGTGCCGTCACCGCGGATGCTGTCGAGCGACAGGGCGGCCAGCTTGCGCTCCCTCTCGGAGAATTTGTGGGCACCGACGGTGCTGTAGGCACGGGCGAGGTGGAGGTGGGCCTGCGGGCTGAGGAACAGCGCGGGCATGTGCTCCCAGATCGTGTCGATCACAGCACGGGCCGCCGCCGCCTCATCGGTGCTCGTGTCCGTGCCTGATCCGTCGGCGAGCAGACCGGCGATCGAGACCAGCGGGTCGTACCGGGGGGCGTCCATGATGGCCGCCCGCAGTCGATCGCGATGCTCCGGGGTCGGGTCGCGGAGGAAGTCCTCCATGATGTTGGGAAAAGTCACGGTGCCTCTTTCGTCGTGTTCCGGCGGTGTCGTCCGGACCGTTCCGGCGGCCCTGGACGTCGGGGTGCGGGCGGGGTCACGGGGTCTCCAAGGTGGTCCAGGTCGTGCCGTCCCAGGCGATCACACCCTGGGACGCGGAGGCGCCGTACAGGACACTGCCGTCGGGCGACCACGCCAGGGGGCCGGTCGCTCCAGTGGCCCGGGGGAGGTTCTCGTGCTGTCCGGTGGAGCGGTCCCAGACCATGACCTGGATGTCGGTGGTGCTGCCGACGGCGACACGGCTGCCGTCGGCGGTCACGGCGATCGTGTCGGCGGCGAGCCCTGGTGGCCGAGGAGCCTCCTGGAGGTCGCCGCTCGGGGACAGGGCGTACAGGCGCGCCTCCTCGGGACTGTCGGCCGTGCTCTCGGCGGGGATCCCGGTCCCTATCAGGACTGTGCCGTCGGGGGTGTGGGCGACAGCGCGGGGAGCGAACTCCGGTCCCTCCACCTGGGAGATGCGCTCGGCGGTCCCGAGGTTCCACAGCTGGACGGGGGCGGCGGTGCCGCAGACCGCCAGGGTGGTGTCGTCCGGGCTGATGCTCAGGGACAGCGGGAGCAGCGAGCGCACATCGAGGACCGGGGCCGGCGCGCACCCGCTGCCGATCCCCGTCCACAGCCTTACGGTGCCGTCCGGCCCCACGGAGGCCAGCGTGCTGCCGTCAGTGCTGAAGGAGAGGGCGTGGATCGAGGAGCGGCCAAGTCCCTCGAGCCGGGGGCCGTGACCGTCCAGGGTCCACAACACCTCACCATCCGGGCTGGTCAGCTCGATGTGCTGAGGGCCGCCCACAGCGAGCAGTGAACCGTCCGGACTCCACGCGATCGCCCCGGAGAGGTCGTTGTCGAAGCGCCGTGCCACCAAGCCATCGGAGGCGTTCCACAACACCGTTCCGGCGGTCTCGGAGGCACCGGTCGCCTTGCGTCCCCGACCGGCGTTGGCGGCGATCATGGCCCCGTCCGGGGACACGGCCAGGCCGACGGGGGCGAGCACGGACTGGTCGACCGCCACCTCGGACGTGCCCGATACCCCTTCGGCCGGTGCGGGGGGCTCCACCGTGCGGCCCTGGTGGCAGGTGCTGGCCCGCAGCTCGGACCCACCGACGGGCGGCGTGTCGTCATCGGGACCGCAGGCCGCGAGCATCGCACCGGCCGGCAGACCGCCGGCGAGCAGGAGGAGCAGCCGACGGCCTCGGCGGAACGGGGCGCGCGCCCCGCGGAGCGAACGGAGCCGATGCTGCGGTGCGGTGCTTGGCCGCGATGATCGGCGGCCGGTCACGTGCGCTTCTCACTGACTGGCACCCCGGCGTCCTGCTGGTACCGCTGGAGCTCTTCGAAGGTGAGGTCACCGGCGAAGCCGGCAAGCAGTTCCGGCTGCGTCAGGTGCTCCCACACCCCGCCCGTGTCGGCGTGCTCGCCGATCGATCCCACGGGCAGGTCCAGCATCATGGAGTTGCGGTCCTCCCCGTGCGCCACGCTCACCGGGAGGTCGAGGATCCTGCGGTCGATGTCCGCGCTCATGAGCTGTCAGCCCTCCTCGGTGGGGTCAGGGACGGACGGCTCCGTGGACGCCGGCCGGGGTGCGGGCGAGGTCGTGGATGCCGAGGGGGAGGCGAACCGGGCCGGCGGCAGCGGCGGTGCCACCGCGGCCGGCTTCTGCTCCAGCAGCGCCAGGGCCTCCTCGACGCCCCGTGCGATCTGCGGATCGGCATCGGCCACCCAGGCGCCCGGCGGGTAGGGCACCTCGATGTCCGGCTCCACGCCGTAGTTCTCGATGGACCAGTCCACGCCCTCGAACCAGCTGGCGTACTTGGGCTGGGTGATGCCGGTGCCGTCCACCAGGTCGTAGCGGCCGTCGATGCCGATCACGCCGCCCCAGGTGCGGGTGCCGATCACCGGGCCGATCCCCATCGCCTGGGAGACCGCGTTCACGATGTCCCCGTCGGAGCCGGCCTCCTGGTTGGTCACCAGCACCACCGGGCCGCGCGGGGCGAACTCGGGGTAGGTGCCGGGGGCCTCGTGGCGCGGATAGTCCCAGGACAGCACGCGGCGCGCCAGACGGTCGGTGACCAGCTGCGAGGTGTGGCCGCCGGCGTTGTACCGCACGTCCACCACGATGCCCTCCTTCGTGGAGGCCTCCCGCAGGTCACGGTGCATCTGCGCCCAGCCGGAGGAGACCATGTCCGGGATGTGCAGGTAGCCCAGTCGACCGCCCGAGAGCTCCTCCACCCGCTCCCGGCGGGAGGCCACCCAGGCCTGGTAGCGCAGCTGGGTGTCGTCCGGCAGCGGGGTGACCGCCACCCGCCGGTGCCCGCCCTCGCGCTCCAGCACCAGCTCGGTGGGACGGTTCGCCGCCCCGATCAGCAGCGGCTCCACACCGTCCGGGCCCACCTCGCGACCGTCCACCTGCACGATCGCATCGCCCACCTGGGCGGCCACACCGGGGGCCAGCAGCGGGGAGCGGGCGTCCGGATCCGAGGAGTCGCCGGGCAGGATGCGGGTGATCACCCAGCGATCCCCGGCCCGCTCCAGATCCGCTCCCAGGTACCCGGGCAGCATCGGCGGATCCGCCGTGTACACCGCACCCTGCACGTAGGCGTGGGAGGTGCCCAACTCACCCACCACCTCCCACAACATGTCCTGGAAGTCGTCGTCGGTGACCACGCGCTCCAGCACCGGCTCGTACCAGGAGGTCATGGCGTGCCAGTCCTGACCATCCATGTCGGCCCGCCAGAACTGCTGGGCCATGATCCGGTAGTTGTCCCACAGCATGCCGCGCCGCTCGGCCACCGGGTCCACGGTGAGCCGCAGGCGGGCGGTGTCGATCGCGATGCGGGCCGGGTCCTGGTCCTCCGCCTTGCGGGAGGCGGGCACCTGCACCCAGTCCTTGCCCTGCTTGATGACCAGGGACTCCCCGTCCCCGGAGGCCGCCACGTCGGTGACGCCCTCGGCCAGCACGGTCAGCTTGCGGTCGGCCAGGCTCCAGTGCTCGAGGCTGGGGGTGGGCGCCCCGCCCTCAACGCCGGCCCGGGCGGAGCCCAGGATGCCCAGCTGCGGGTGCCGCAGCCACACGAAGCCGCCCTTGACCGCGGTCAGGTGCGAGTACTTCCCGGACTCCACCGGGAACGGCACGATCCGCGACTCGACGGCATCGAGGTCCACGTGCGTGCGCGGCGGCCGCTGGGCATCGCCTGCCCCGGCGGGGCTGGTGGCCCCGGCGGGCTGATCGGCCGCCTCCGCCTGCGCGCCCTGCGAGGTGCTGTGGGCCCCGCCCTGACCGTCGGCTCCGGATCCGTGGGCCGACGGGCCGGTGCCCCGGCCGTCCTTGCCCTCCCCCGAAGGCTCCTCCTCGGAGGCGGACCAGCCGTCCGGGTGGGGACCGAAGGGATCGGCGGTGGTGCGCTCCAGAGGGATCAGGAACGGACGCTCAGCGTTGACGAAGCCCAGGTCGAACACCATGTCGTCGTAGATGGTCTCGAAGGTGCGCATCGACAGCAGGGCCAGGTGCTTGCCGTCGGCGCTGAAGGCCGGGGCGGCGTCCTGGTACTTGCCGGAGGTCAGGGCCCGGCCGGTGGGGTCGGCGTCCTCGGTGTCCGAGATCATCAACCGGCCCAGCAGCCACGAGTTCGGCTCGGCCCACACCAGGTAGCGGCCGTCCGGGGAGAAGGCCAGGTCGCGGATCTCGCCGCCGTTCGAGCGGCCCACCTCCCGCACGCGGTCCAGGCGCGGAGGCTCGGGCGGGGTGGCATCGTCCTGCTGCCAGGACTCGGGGCCGGCCTCACCGGTGGTGCGTGCCGCGGCGCTGCGGCCGCGGTGAGAGGTCAGCGCGGGGTCCTCGATGCCGCGCAGCGTCACCAGGCGCACCCGGTTGTCGTGGGTGGAGATCGCCACCTTGGAGCCGTCCGGTGAGGGGATCGCGTGCAGGATCCGGCCCACATCGCCCACATCCAGCAGGGTGGGCTTCCCGCTGCCGTCCAGGCGGGCGACCGCCAGGACGTCCGAGCCGACGCCGCCGTCCTCGCGGTCCGACTGCGCCTGCTCGTCGGTGACCAGCAGTGCGAAGGGGGAGCGGCCCAGGGGGCGCACCTCGCGGATGCGCAGCCCGGAGGCACCGGCCAGCAGGCGGGAGGGCCCACCGCGGTGGGTGAGCACGTGGGCGCTGCCGCGCCACTCCACCAGGCTCGCGCGGGCATCGTGCACCGGCCGCATGGCCAGCAGGTTCTCGGTGGCCGACGCCGGACGGGCCAGACGGGAGGCGCCCACGCCGGTGGCCTGCACCTCGACCTCGCGCGGTTCAGCGTCCAAGGAGTCCATCGCGAACAGGCGGCCCCGGGAGGTGAACACGATGCTGGTGCCGTCGGTGGCGGGCTCGCGCAGGTACCCGGTCTCGGAGGTGAGCGAGGTGTGGACCTGCAGGTCCGTGCCGTCGGCCCGCACCGACCAGAGGTTCGCGGTGGCGCGATCCGTGAGTGCGGCGCCTGCGCCCGGGGTGTCCGAGGCGAACACCAGGCGGTCCCCGTACCAGGCGACCCGGGTCTTGGAGGCCAGCAGCTCGTCCAGCAGCGGCTCCCAGGGGCGGGCGGCGTGCTGATCCGGGGAGGCGTCCAGCGCGAGCACCTCGTGGGAGATCCACAGCTTCGCGGCCGTGCCGCCCTGGTAGTGCTTCCAGGCCGACTGCTCGCGGCGCCACGGGGTGACGACCACGGTGGTGCCGTCCGGGTGGATCGCGGCCTCGGCCGAGCGCCCCAGGGGAAGCAGGACGGCAGTGCCCTCGAGGTCGATCGCCCACAGCTGCATGTCGCGGGCCAGGGGCGCTCCGTAGCTGGAGGCGGCCAGCACGCGCCCGTCGGACAGCCACCCGGCCACGCGGGTCGAGGGGCGGCCCCAGGTGGTGAGGCGACGGGGCGCGGTGGAGCCGTCGGAGGCGATCACCCACACCTCGGGGCCGCCGGAGGTGCGGGAGGTGTAGGCGACGTGCGCGCCGTCCGGGGAGAAGCGAGGGTAGGACACGGGCGCGCCCTCGTCCGTGAGCCGCCAGGCACGGCCACCGGCGAGAGGGGCCAGCCACACATCGTTCGCGGCGGTGAAGGCGACTGTGTCGCCGTGGACATCGGGATGGCGGAGGTAAGCGGCATGCGCAGGCGTCATCGGCATGCCGGCAAGCCTATGCGTGCGCGTGGCGTGCGTCATACCTGGCCGGGGCGGGTCGAGATCGTGATAGTTGGCGAAATGACGGCGCCATTGCGCCAACTCCTCGTGTGTCGGCTGCGGGAGGGGGCGTCGATCGCCCGCAAGGCCACGGGGTGTGTGTGCTGCTTCCTCGTTCGCCGCTGCTCTGCCACGTCTTCCCCGTTCGCCGCTGCTCTGCCACGTCTTCCTCGCTCGCCTCTGCTCTGCCACGTCTTCCTCGCTCGCCTCTGCTCGGCCGCCTCGCGGCTCCCCCGAGCCGGCATCGATGGGGTGCCGTTGCAGTCAGTTCACGAGGGCGATCTCCACCTGGTGCAGTGCCAGGGCGAGATGGGCCCGGGTGAGCGGGGCATCCGGATCCACGGCGCGGAGAGCTTCGTCGTTGAGCCCCGCGACACCTCGGGTCGCACTGCTGTCTCCGGACCCGACGGTGTGCGAGCCGCCGAGCACGGCAAGGACCGCCTGGAGCGCCGGGGCTGCGTCGACCACCGCCCCGACCAACGCCGGTGCCAGCAGATCCGTGAGGATCACGGCTCCCTCGGCACACGTGGCGGCGGCATCGGGATGCACGCGCAGTTCCGCATCACCCCAGATCACGCCCCGCCCGTGCAGCCACAGCACGGCGGCGGCGTGCTCGGGGTCCGACGGCACGTCTGTGAGCAGGGTCGGTGTGGCGTCCACGTCGATCACCGGTGCACCGGCCAGGCGATGCAGCGCAGCGGCGAGCTCCCCGCGGGTGACCTCGGAATCCGGTGCGTAAGTGCCGTCCTCCAGGCCGGGCTGCACTCCCGTTCCGTGCGCCCACGCGATGGCCTCGACAGCCGGGTGGTCGGCTGGGACGTCGATGAAGGAGGCGAGCGCGGGCCGCACCTGGCCGGGGGAGGGGATGCCGCCGGCCCGTGCAGCGGCGGGGTCATCGGTGGTCGAGCTCCTGGTCACAAGGGCGAGGCCCGCAATGGGCACTGCCACGGCGGCCGCAGCCGAACCGAACAGCAGTACAGAGCGACGGGCGGGCCTGGTGCCGGTTGTGGCCGTGCCGGCCGGGGCGGGAGGTGCCGTTGCAGCAGCCACCGAGTGCGCCGGGGCGCTCGGCAGGGACGATGCTGCCGACTGAGGTGGCGCGGCCGGGGGCAGGACCGGACCCACACCCGGGCGGCCCGGCCGGAGGCGCGGCGGGGCGGGACGTCGTGGCGGGGCGGAAAGGCGAGGCGGGGCGGAAAGGCGAGGCGGGGCGGAAAGGCGAGGCGGGGCGGCGGGCCGGTGGGGCGCAGGATGGTTCACAGCCATGCCAGCTCCCTCATCCTGCGCACGATCGCCCAGCTCACCAGCAGGTTCCCCCAGCCGTTGAGGTGGATGTGGTCCGTGGCGACCAGCAGTGGCGGCGTCACCCCGCGTTCGATCGCCTCGTGCGTGGAGGCCTGCTCCAGCAGCCGCAGGTGCGCGACCGGAGGCGCTGTCAGTCCCTCCTCGCTCAAAAGAAGGGACTGCAGATCCACGAAGTGCGCACCGTACCTCTGCTTCTGCGCGGAGTTGACCGCGGTGAGGGCTTCGCCGGTGGGGGAGCCGGCCGCATCGTGCTCGGTGGGCCAGTGCCCCAGCACCAGGGTGTCGTTGGCAGGATCCGCGGCGGCATCCCACATGCGCTGGGTGTGCTCCAGCACCGTGTCCACCTGCAGGATGTTGTTCTTGCCCAGCCACAGCACCTGTCGGGAGCCGTCGGCCACCTCCGCGAGGGAGGAGCGGAAGGTGCCGCTGCGCAACGAGGCGGCCGCGTCATCGGTCACGAACTGCCAGCTGCCGGAGGTGGCATCGAGCGTGCCCGCGACGCCGTCCACCTCTCCTGGGCAGCGCAGCGGACCGAAGGCCGGAAGGTCCGTGTCCAGGTGGACGGGGACCGCGCCCGAGTTGTCGGTCCCCTGATCAGGGCTGATACGAGGACGGGCCAGGCCGCGCATCAGCAGGGCGTGCCCGGACTGCGTGGCACCGACCCCGAAGGCGTGCACGGGAGTGGGGGCGGCGGCCAGTGCCAGGTGCTCGTGGATCCGGATCGGCCGGGGAGTGCCCTCGGCGCCGCCCTCGGAGCTCATCGAGGAGGAGCCCCACAGGGTGATCGGGTGCGCGTTCCGAGCCGGGTTCAGCAGGTGGCGGGAGGCGTCCGTGCCGGGGGCCGAGTCGCTGCCGGTGCCGGGCTCGGCGGGGGCAACGGGGGACAGCGGCCCAGGCATCGCTGACCTCCCCTTCGGCTGACGGCGGGCGCTCCCACCGGCGCCCGCGATTGCCCACTGTACGGGAGCGGGTGCGGGCGGGCGAGGGGTGTTGCGAAGACCGGGGCGAGGTCCTGATCACGGGCCGACAGCACCCGCTGCGCTCATGTCTGTGACAGCGTGGGGCGCGCCGTCAGCTGAGACCCGCTCACGGCTGTGCGGGGTCGCCCTCCACGGGACCGGCGGTGTTGGGCTGCCATCCCAGGGCGGGGGCCACGTGCTGCGCGAAGTTCTCCAGGATGTGCAGGTTCAGCTCCACCCCCAGCTGGGAGGGGATCGTGAGCATGAGTGTGTCGGCGCTCATCACCGCAGCATCGGCGCGCAGCTGCTCCAACAGCTGATCCGGCTCGCCCACGTAGGTGCGGCCGAAGGTGGAGCGGTGCCCGTCGATGATGCCGATCTGATCGGCACCGCTGCCCGAGCGCAGCCCGAACGTCAGCGCATCCTGCTGAGTGACCACGGGAAACACGCTGCGGGAGACGGACACTCGCGGCCGGTGCGTGTGGCCGGCTTCGGCGAAAGCGGAACGGAAGCGATCGATCTGCTCTGCCTGAAGCTCGCCGAAGGAGGCGCCGGTGGCCTCGGTCAGCAGGGTCGAGCTCATCAGGTTCAGCCCCTGGCGGCCGACGGTCTCGGCGCTGTCGCGCGAGCCCGCACCCCACCAGATCCGCTGGATCAGACCGGGGGAATGGGGTTCGATGCGCAGTCCTGCCCCTGGCTGCACGGGGGCGCCGTAGGGCTGCTGCGAGGCGCGGGCCATCGGCTCGCCGCGCACGGCCCGCAGAAACAGCTCGAACTTCTCCCGGGCGATGTCCGCGCCCCGCGGGTCGGTGGAGCCGGTGTAGCCGAAGGCCTCCCAGCCGCGGTCGGCCGGCTCGGGGCTGCCCCGGGACACCCCGAGCGCCACCCGGCCATCGGCGATCAGGTTCAGCGCGGCCGCCTCCTCCGCCAGCTGCAGCGGGTTCTCGTAGCGCATGTCGATCACGCCGGTGCCCACCTCGATGCGCTGGGTGCGGGCTGCGACGGCCGACAGCAGCGGCATCGGAGAGGCGGATTGGGTGGCGAAATGGTGCACGCGGAAGTAGGCGCCGTTGACGCCGAGCTCCTCCGCGCCGACGGAGATGTCGATCGCGTCGTGGAGCATCTGCCGGGCGGAGAGACCGCCGTGGGCGGCGGCGTGGCCGTAGTGGCCGAAGCTGAGGAATCCGAAGGCACGCATGATGGCCACCACCGTACACGGTGATTGAATATTCGATCAATGGGTGGGACGAGCCCAACATGGGACGAGCTCAACATGGGACGAGCTCAAGAGGCGGGTCGCGCGAGCGGGCGCCCGGCTTGCGGCCGCAGCGCTCCAGGCCCACGTGGACGTTCCCGTTCCACGAGGGGCGAATCCTGGAACGGGAACGTCCCCACGGGAGCGTCCCGTCCGGCCGGGGGTGGGACAGGTCAGCAGTTGTGACCGGCCGGCGGGGGTCCGAGGGAGCGGCCGGGAAGGAACGTGCCGGTGTGCAGTGAGTGCCGCACCGGAAGGTCCGCCCCCTCCAGCAGCTCCTCCATGCGGACCACGGCATCGCGGACGACCTGCCGGACCGGCAGCTGCATCGTGGCCAGGCCGATCAGATCCAGTCCGTCACCCAGCCCGTCGAAGCCCACGGTGCTGACGTCCTCGGGAACACGCAGACCGCGCTGGGCGGCCGCCCGCAGCAGCTCCAGCGCCACGTAGTCCACCGGGCAGACGATGCAGCCGGCCCGCTCCTCCCGGGCGACGTCGAGGGCGCGCCCCACGCCCTGCTCGACGGGCAGCAGGTCCACCGGGACCGCAGACACCCCCAGTTCAGTGCATCGGTCCACCAGGCTGCGCATGCGCAGGTCGAACACCCGGGAGTAGAGGACGGGGGCCTCCAGCACCACGACACGGCGATGGCCGGCGGCGGCGATCTGCTCCGCCATGTCGCGACCGTGCGCCTTCTCGTCGTAGCTGACCGATTCGATCCGCGGATGACTGTTCGGACGACCCACGATCATCATCGGGATCCCGGTGACCGTCTCGGCGAGATCCTCGGCAGCGGTGACGCCCGTGCCCACGAACACTCCCGCCACGCGCAGCCCCATGAGCCGATGCAGACCTTCGATCTCCGTGCCCCCGTAGTCGTGCCGGTGGGCGGTGACCGAGACCAGGGTGCGCTCGGCGGCCAGGACCGCACGGTGCATCTCCGCGTGCAGATGGCCGTAGGCCGGGTTGGTGGCGTCGCGGATCAGCAGTCCCAGCTGCCTGTTGCTGCGGGCGGCCAGCCCGCTGGCCACGAGGTTGTGCACGTAGCCCATCGCGCGGGCGGCCTCGTGGATGCGGATCTGGGCATCGGGGGAGACCTTCTCGCCGCCGTTCTGGAACACGCGGGAGACGGTGGAGCGCGAGACCCCTGCCGCTCGTGCGACGTCCTGCATCGTCGGTGGACGTGACCTTCCCATGCATTCCCTCCTGCCGGATCGCAGCGCTCGGCACCGGGGGCTGGATCGGTATCGCAGCAGGGTAGTCGAGTCCGTGAACGGGACCTCTGCCTAGGGATGACGGTCCGGTGAAGTCGACCCGTGTGGTGTACGCGACCAGGGCGGGAAACGGTGAACTTCTGACGCACATCCGGTGACGAGGCAGTGGACGAGCGGGGACGGGAGGTGCAAATCCCGACGAATCGTCCGTGAACCAACGCTGGTGGGAGCGCTCCCACCTGCACTGCCATCGTGCGTTAACGCGGCATTAACCCAGGTCAAAGGGGTACTGGCGCGACCTTCGCGGCCCTCCCTAGGTTGTGGTCGTCCCCGCCGACCGGAGCCCGACGGGCACCGGGACCGCTTCACAGCGAGCACAGAACTGGGAGCGCTCTCATGACCACCTCGACCCGCAGGTCACCGTCATCGCGCACCGCTGCCCCGTCGGGCGCGAGGCCCACCGACGCCGCCAACGGGCTCTCCACTGCCGCCGTTCACGGGGCGAACTCCACGGAGGCACCCGGGAGCACCGGCCATCCCCCGCACCGTGGGAACGACGCCATCCGGGCACGCACTGAGCAGCGCAGGCGATCCCCTCAGCGCCGCCGCCGCACCCGCCGCGACGCGGCCCTGTTCCTGGCACTGGTCGCCCCCAACCTGGTGGCCATCCTGGTGTTCTCGTACTACCCCTCGCTGTACAACATCGGCCTCAGCTTCACCGAATGGGACTTCGTGGAGCCCACCCCCGAATGGGTGGGGCTGGAGAACTACCAGGACCTGTTCACCGACCCCGCCTTCGGCCAGGTCCTGCTGAACACCCTCATCTTCACCGGCGTCAGCGTGGTCGGCTCGATCATCGGCGGAATCCTCCTGGGCAGCCTGCTGGCCACGAAACTGCCGCTGACCGGATTCGCCCAGACCATGGCCTTCGCCCCGCACATGCTGCCCGGCGCAGCCGTCGGCACCCTGTGGCTGTTCATCTTCGATCCCAACTATGGGCTCTCGCGCTGGCTGTTCTCCCTGGTCGGTGCTTCCTCACCGGCCTGGACCACCACCTCGGACTGGTCGCTGTGGGCGATCACCATCGCCTACACCTGGCAGCGGCTCGGGTTCGTCACCGTGATCTGCTACACCGCGATCCTGGACCTGCCCCGCGATATCTACGAGGCCGCAGCCCTCGACGGTGCCCACGGCTGGACGCTGCTGCGGCACATGACACTGCCGCTGCTCAGCCCCATCACGTTCTTCCTGTCCATCACCGGCGTCATCTCCGCCGCCCAGGCCTTCGACATCATCTCGATCATGACCGGGGGCGGGCCCGGGAACTCCTCGTCGACCCTGAGCTGGATGGTCTACGAGGAGGCGTTCCAGAAGTTCGACATCGGCTCCGCCTCTGCCGCCGCCACGATCCTGCTGGTCATTCTGCTGATCCTCACGTTCGTCCAGGTCCGTGTGGGAGAGAAGAAGGTGAACTACGACTCATGAGCACCCACGCCACCACCAACTCGTCCGAGATCCGCGACACCGCTGACGCCCCGCTCCGCCGCCGCGCCCGCGGCCCGCGTCGACCGGCGTGGCGGACCGCCCTCTTCATGGTCGGGATCATCGGCATCATCGCCATGTTCTTCGTTCCGCTGTACTGGCTGTTCTCGTCGGCCTTCAAACCCCAGGACGCCATCTACACCTGGCCGCTGCAGTGGATCCCCACCGAACCGACCCTGGCGAACTTCGCCGAAGCCTGGTCCACCGCGCCGTTCGACCGCTTCTACCTGAACTCCATCATCACCACGGTCGTGGGCACCGGGCTGGAGATCCTGCTGGCGATCCTGTGCGCCTACGCCTTCGCCTTCGTCGAGTTCCGCTTCAAGAGGATCGTGTTCGTGCTGATCATCGCGTCGATGATGCTGCCCGGCCACGTCACGCTGATCGTCAACTACATCACCGTGGCGAACCTCGGGTGGCTGAACACCTACCAGGGTCTGATCCTGCCCGGCATCGCCAGCGCCTTCGCCATGTTCCTCCTGCTGCAGCACATGCGCACCATCGACGTGGACATCATGAAAGCAGCGGAGATCGATGGCGCCGGGCACCTGCGCCGCATGATGACCATCGCCGTGCCGCTGTCCTCGCCGATGATCCTCACCGCCGGCCTCATCGTCATGGCCGGCAAATGGAACGAGTACGTGTGGCCGCTGATCGTCACCAGCACCACGGACATGCGCACGCTGCCCATCGGCCTGCTCTTCCTGCGCAGCCAGGAGGGCTACTCGAACTGGGGCGCCATCATGGCCGGCACCGTCTTCGTGTCGCTGCCGATGCTCGTGCTCTTCTTCCTCGGCCAGAAACGGATCATCGGCGGTCTCGCCGCCGGTGCCCTGAAGTGACCCGGCCCTGTCACTGGACATCGCCGCCTCACGGCGCATCCGCCCCAGCGTCGGCCCTGCGCCGCCGCCCCTGTCCCACCTCGACCTCCATCCCACGACCCGACCCGATCAGACCTTCCCAAGGAGATGTCCATGACCAGCCCCCGTTCCTTCTCCCCGTCGCGTCGCAGCATCCTGACCGCTCTCGGGCTCGGCGCAGCCGGCGCCTCGCTCGCCGCCTGCGGCTCGCCCAATGGCGGCAGCTCGGAGGGCGCTGACCAGCCCGTCCGCGACGGCTTCGGCCAGGCCGACATCACCGTGCCCGACGAGTACAAGGACCGCACCCCGATCCTTTTCTGGGCGCCCTTCACCGGCAACAACCTCGAAGTCCTCAACGGCCTGTTCACCGCCTTCAACGAGTCGCAGAACGACATCGTCGCGGTCGCCGAATCCGTGGGCGGCTACGCCGACCTGAACCAGAAGTTCACCGCCGCGCTGCAGGCCCGCACCGTGCCCGACATCGTCTGCTTCCCCGAGATGCAGTGGCTGCAGTTCTACTTCTCCGACGCGCTCGCCCCGCTGGATGATTATTTCGATGACGAGTGGAAGCTCGACAACTACATCGACAACTACACGCCCGAGTGCAAGGCCGCGGGCCAGACCTATCTCGTGCCCTTCGCCCGCTCCACGCCGCTGTTCTACTTCAACCGCACCCGCTACCAGGAAGCCGGACTGCCGGAAGAGGGCCCCGAGACCTGGGAGGATCTCGCCGAGTTCGGCAAGGAGCTCTCCTCGATCAAGGTCGAGGGGCGGCCGCTGAGCGCGCTCGCCTTCTCCACCGACGACGCCTGGCACTCGCAGGCTGATATCTGGGGCTTCGGCGGCCGCAACAGTGACGACGACTTCCAGGTCACCATTGACGAAGCGCCGGGGATCGAGTGGCTGGAGTTCCAGCGCAAGCTGACCCACGAGGACAAGGTCGCCTACATGGCCAAGTCTGCTGGCACCGACTTCGAGTCCGGTGTCACCGCCGGTATCCGCGGCTCGACCGCAGGCCTGACCGGCACCACGAAGGCCGTTGGCGACAAGTTCGAGGTCGGCACCGCCTACATGCTCGCCAAGGAGGGCCAGGAGAAGGCCGTGCCGACCGGCGGCTCCGGGCTGTCGATCGTCCGCGCTGATTCGAAGGACCGCCAGGACGCCTGCGCTGAGCTGTTCCGCTTCCTGGGCACGCCCGAGAACTCCGCGACGTGGCACATCGGCACCGGCTACGTGCCGATCGTCAAGGCCGCCCGCGACACCCAGGAGGTCAAGGACCTCGTGGCGAAGAACCCCAACTACGAGGTGGCCCTCAACCAGCTGGAGAACGCCCGCACCGCCGATTACACCAACTGGTTCCAGTCGGCGGTCACGGAGATCTCCACGGCCGTCGCACAGGTGCACGGTGACGGCACCGACCCCAAGACGGCGCTGGGCTCCATCAAGGATTCCCTGCAGGAGATCCTCGACGACAACCGCGAGGACATCGAGAAGATCGACTTCGAGAGGATCTGAGCATGAACACGCTCGCCACGAGCGCATCGGACGTGCCCAGCTCTGGCACCTCAGGCGCCGCGGGGGCGTCGCGCAGCGGCGCCCCCGGCACGGCCGGTGCACGGCCCGACCGTCACATCCCGCAGCTGGTGGGCCATCGCGGCGCTGCGGCGCTCGTCCCCGAGAACACCCTGCTCTCCTTCCGCCGCGGGATCGCCGACGGGGCCGTGCTGCTCGAGTGCGACGTGCACCTCAGCGCCGACGGCCGCGACGCGATCATCCACGACGCCACCATCGACCGCACCGCCCAGCCCGATTCGCCGCTGCGCACCGGATCGGTCGCGGAGCTCACCCGCGAGCAGCTGGACCGGGTGCGGGTGGGCATGGACCAGCGCATCCCCACGCTCACCGAGGTGCTCGATGTCGCTGTGGGGGAGGGCGGCACCCGGATCCCGCTGCTGGTCGAGGTGAAGGCCCCTGCCGCCACCGCGCTGGTGATGCAGACCCTCACCGCGTACTTCCGGGACCAGGACTTCGCGGAGAGAGCATCGGCCCCCGCGATGGTGATCTCCTTCCACCCGGAGGTGCTGCAGGAAGCGCGGGCAGTTGCCCCGCACATCCCCCGCCTGCTGACCACCACGGAGACCTCCGAGCAGTTCTTCACCACGGCCGTGGAGCTCGACGTCGCCCAGATCGGTGTGCGCATCGCTGACGCCCGTCAGGCGGATGTGGTGCGCGCGCGGCAGCTCGGCATCGAGCTGAACCTGTGGACCGCTCGGTCCGAGGAGGAGCTGCACCGGGCACTCGAGCTGGGCTGCGACACCATCACCGTCGACGATCCGCGGTGGGCCCGCGAGATCATCGCCGGGGCCGGATCACCGGATGCCGGCCTCCCGGGCCGGGAATCCGAGAGGATCGGGGCATGACACGCACCCAGCCCCTCGTCGTCGGCCACCGCGGCGCTGCCCACCTGGCCCCGGAGAACACCCTGTCCTCGTTCCGTCGGGCCCTGGCCGACGGTGCTGACCTGCTCGAATGCGATGTGCACCTGAGCCGTGACGGGCAGGTGATCGTCATGCACGACGAGACCATCGACCGCACCGCGAACCCGTACTCCCCCCTGCGCACCGGCGCCATCGCCGATCTCACCGCTGATGAGCTGGGGCGGGTGCGGCTCCAGCACGACGAGCACGTGCCCACCCTCGCGCAGCTGCTGGACCTCACCACCGTGCCGCTGTTCATCGAGGTCAAGGTGCCCGCAGCCGCCCGCGTCGTGGGAGAGCTGCTGGCCCAGCTGGACGAGGGCTCCACCCAGGCCGCCTCCACCGTGATCTCCTTCCACCCCGAGGCGCTCGCCGAGATCCGACGCACCAGCCCGGACACCCCCGTCTCCTACCTGGTGAGGACGATCGACGAGCTGGCGCTGGCCACGGCCCGGGAGCTGGGCGCCACCGCCATCGGGCCCGCAATCGACGGCCTGTGCCTGGCCGCGGCGCGTGCTGCGCGGGAGGCGGGACTGCGTGTGCACCCGTGGACGATCAACACCCCGGAGCAGCTCGCAGTGGCCCTGGCCTGCGGCGTCGACTCCATCACCACCGACGATCCCGGATGGGTGAAGGAGCAGCTCGCGGAGCGATCGACGCACCGGTGACGCGGCCGGAGGGAGGGCTGCACGGCTCTGTTGTCAAGGGTGCTTGACATGCATGTCAAGCGACCCTTACATTTTCTGACATGAACACCGATGCCCCCACCCCCCGCACGACGACCACCAGCCCTGGCACGAAGACGACCCGCACCTTCGCACTCCTGTTCACCCTTGGCGGTGTGTTCTACGGCCTCGGCCTTGCCGCTGCCGGCTTCGCCCCCTCCATCGGGATCCCCGCCTGGTGGGCCGCGCTGATCGTCCTGCCCGGCATCGGGCTGATGGCCTGGGCCAACGTGCTGATGTACCGCAGTGGCGACGAGTTCGAGCGCGCCAAGATCGCCGAAGCGATCCTCCTGGCCTTCGCGATCTCCACCCCGCTGATCCTGGCCGTGGGCGTGCTGCAGTTCTACGTGCTGCCCGAGCTCAACTGGATCTTCGCCTTCTCGATCCTGATGGTCGCGTGGATCCTGGGCACCATCGTCTCCGCGATCCGCTACCGCTGAGAGGGCCGACATGCGCAACGACATCAAGGCCCTCCGCACCGACCGCCGCTGGTCCCAGGCCGAGCTCGGCACTGCCCTCGGCGTCTCCCGGCAGACGGTGATCGCCCTGGAGAACGGCAAGTACGACCCCTCACTCCCGCTGGCGTTCAAGATCGCCGAGACATTCGAGAAGCAGATCGAGGAGATCTTCCACCCCGACTCGGAGGGCTGACCAGGAGGGGTCCCAGGATCGTGCGCGGTGAGGCGGCCGATGCCCCGTCCCTCTCAACCCTCGTTGCGGACGGTGAGGTCCGCCCCGCCCTCCTCGACCTCGCCGATGACCCGCCAGGTGACCTCGGGCAGGTTCAGCTCCTCGTCCGCGGCCGTCACCGTGCAGGTGGTCTCCAGGCTGGTCCCGTCGATGCCGTCCGCGCAGTCCACCAGGAGGTCTACCCTCTCGGTGCCCTCCCGGATCTCCGGGGCCGTCTCTCCCAGGATCGACTCGATGTCCTCGGCCGACGCCGGCAGCGCCACCCAGCCGTTGCTCCACTCGTGACCCACCTCGTCGAACGGGGCACGCCAGGCATCGGCGCCTGTCCGGCCGCCGGAGTCCCCGTCGTCAGCCCCCTCGCCGCCGGAGTCCCCGTCGTCGGCCCCTTCGCCGCCGGGGCGGGCCTTGCCACCCTCATCGGCGGGCTGCTCGGTGGGGTCCGCGGACGCCTCGACCGACGGCGGATCCGCGGGTGTCGTCTCCTCCGGCTCGTCGGGGCCGCAGGCGGCCACCGCGCCGACGGCGAGCAGCGTCACGCACCCTGCGCTGAGCCGACGCAGGCCACGACCATTTCGGTGATGGTTCCTGAGTCCTGTGAACATGGTCTCCCCCAAGTCCGTTCGCGCCGGACCGCTGATCGGCCGGGCCTTGCCACCATGCTTCTGTGCAGGTCATGCGCGGTCAATACCCCGCGACCAGGGGGTCTCACCAGGTGAGTGCATATGGACAGTCCCGACGCCACCCCCGCGGGACTCCGTACTCTGGGGTCGCTGTGACTGCTTCGCCCCGCACCGGGGCCATCCGAAAGGACCGCGATGCTCGCTTCGACGCTCCAGGCCACCTACGACCAGGTGCTGCGCCGCAACCCCGGCGAGCCCGAGTTCCACCAGGCCGTCCGCGAGGTGTTCGAGTCCCTCGAGGTCATCCAGGGCAAGTACCCCGAGTACAACGACCGCAGCATCCTGATGCGCATGTGCGAGCCCGAGCGGCAGATCATCTTCCGCGTCCCGTGGGTGGACGACAAGGGTGAGGTGCAGGTCAATCGCGGCTTCCGCGTCGAGTACAACTCCGCACTGGGCCCCTACAAGGGGGGCCTGCGCTTCCACGCCTCGGTGAACCTGGGCATCGTGAAGTTCCTGGGCTTCGAGCAGATCTTCAAGAACTCCCTGACCGGTCTGCCCATCGGCGGCGGCAAGGGCGGCTCCGACTTCGACCCCCACGGGCGCTCCGACGGCGAGGTCATGCGCTTCTGCCAGTCCTTCATGACCGAGCTGCACCGCCACCTGGGGGAGTACACCGACGTGCCCGCCGGTGACATCGGGGTCGGCGCGCGCGAGATCGGCTACCTGTTCGGCCAGTACAAGCGCCTGACCAACAGGTACGAGGCCGGTGTGCTCACCGGCAAGGGCCTGGACTGGGGCGGCTCCCTGGTGCGCAAGGAGGCCACCGGCTACGGGGCGGCCATCTTCGCCGACGAGATGCTGCGGGCCCGCGGCTCCTCCTTCGAGGGCCGTCGCGTGGCCGTCTCCGGCTCCGGCAACGTGGCCCTGTACGCGATCGAGAAGACCCACCAGCTGGGCGGCGTGCCGATCACCGCCTCGGACTCCTCGGGCTACGTGGTCGACGAGGACGGCATCGACCTGGAGCTGCTCAAGCAGATCAAGGAGGTGGAGCGCGGTCGCATTCACGAGTACGCCGAGCGTCGCGGCGGCAGCGCTCGCTTCGTCAAGGACGGCTGCGTGTGGGACGTGCCCGTGGCGATCGCGATCCCCAGCGCCACCCAGAACGAGCTCAATGCTGATGCCGCCCGCACCCTGGTCAAGAACGGCGTCGAGGCCATCTCCGAGGGTGCCAACATGCCCTGCACCCCCGAAGCGGTCAGCGTGTTCCGCCAGGCCGACGTGGCCTTCGGCCTCGGCAAGGCCGCGAACGCGGGCGGCGTGGCCACCAGCGCGCTGGAGATGCAGCAGAACGCTTCCCGTGACACCTGGAGCTTCGAGCACACCGAGGAGCGCCTCACCCAGATCATGAAGAACATCCACACCACCTGCCTGGAGACCGCCGAGGAGGCGGGGCGTCCGGGTGACTACGTGGTGGGGGCGAACGTGGCCGGCTTCCGCAAGGTGGCCGATGCGATGATCGCCTTCGGCGTGATCTGATCCCCGAGCCCTAGGGGCTCCCTCCCGCACACCGACCCCTCGACGGCCGGCATCGCTTCCCTGCGGTGCCGGCCGTCGGGCGTCGAGCGACCGCTGCCTGCACCGAGACACCGCCTGTGATGGCCGACTCACCTCGTCAGATGGGAATGGTTCTCATGCGCTGGTAGCCTGCAGTGCATGACATCACTGCGAACGATTATCACTAGTCGTCGGGCGGCGTCGCTGCTCGGCATCGGCGTGCTCGCCCTGGCCGCCTGCAGCCCCAGCGCCACTACCGGTGGGGGAGCCTCCGACGGCGGGGGAGCCTCGGACGGCCAGACCGCCACCAGCTCGGACCGCACCGAGGTCGCTGCCCTCACCCCGCGCATCGTGCTCGCCCACGACGGCGGCGTGACCACGATCGACTCCGCGGACGGCACCGAGCTGGGCACCGCCGAGGTGGAGGGCTACGTGCGGCTGAACCCGGCCGGTGACGGCCGCCATGTCGCCCTCAGCACCGCGGACGGCTTCACGATGTACGACACCGGTCTGCTGGCCCAGGGCCATGGCGACCACTTCCACTACTACGTGCAGGACCCCGCGCTCACCGACATCAGCGTGGCGGCGCCCCACCCGGGCCACGTGGTCCCGCATGCCGGCCGCACCGCCCTGTTCGCCGACGGCACCGGTGCCATCACCCTGTTCGATCCCGCCTCCCTGGCCGACGGCTCCCTCGGCGAGGTCGAGGAGACCAGCACCGAGGATCCGCACCATGGCGTTGCCGTGCCGCTCGAGGACGGGGGGCTGCTGCTCACCCAGGGCACCGAGGACGAGCGCAGCACCGTGCAGGTCAAGGATGCCTCCGGCGCTGTCGTGGCCGAGACCGACGACTGCCCCGGCATCCATGGCGAGGCGGCCGCGCAGCCCACCGAGTCCGGTGACGTGATCTCCATCGGCTGCGAGAACGGACCGGTCGTCTACCGCGACGGCGAGTTCCACAAGGTCGCCGTGGACCAGGAGTACCAGCGTTCCGGCAACCAGAAGGGCCATCCCTCCTCGCCGATCGTGCTGGCGGACCACAAGGTGGAGAAGGACCCGGCCGGCGGTATCGAGCGCCCCACCGAGATCGCCCTGATCGACACCCGTGACGCCACCATGCGAACCGTGGACCTGGGCTCGCCCTACTGGTTCCGCTCCCTGGACCGCGGCCCGAACGGCGAGGCCCTGGTGCTCACCTACGACGGCGAACTGAACATCCTCGACCCGGAGTCCGGTGAGATCCTGCACGAGGTGCCGGTCGCCGCGGAGTGGACCGAGCCCGAGGAGTGGCAGACCCCCGGCCCCATGATGGCCGTGGCCGACGGCACCGCCTTCGTGGTGGACCCCGCCTCCAAGAAGATCACCATGGTGGACGTGGCCAGCGGCAAGACCTACCGCGAGCTGGAGCTGACCGTGGAGCCGCACGAGATCCAGGTGACCACCGGCACCGCTTCGGGCGAGTACACGGTGGGGCACGCCCACGACCATGAGGATGACGCGCACGCGGACGATGAGCACGGCTCCGGTGCCAGCGATGCCGGCGGCCACGAGGGCCACGACCACGGCGAGGAGGGTCATGACGACCACGACCACGCTGATGAGGGTCACGATGACCACGACCACGCTGATGAGGGTCACGAGGACCACGGCCACGAGGACCACGGCCACGAGGACCACGGCCACTGACCCTCCCGGTCAGCGAACCTCCCAGTCCTCCACGTCCCCCGGGCCCACTCGCATCAGCGGGTGGGCCCGCGGCGTGGTCCCCACGGTGGGAAGGTGCGGCAGGTGCTCGGGTGCGCGGGCGGTGACCTTGCGTCGCAGGTGCTCCAGTTCGTACTCCAGCTGCCCGCTGGTCACCGGGATGGCCTCGACGGGGTGGGAGCGGGTGCCGGCACCGGGTGGCCGCAGGATCCGGGTCGCATCGAAGCGGTAGCCGCGGTCGGTTGCCTCTTCCTGTAGGGCGCTGAGGTAGGCGCCGATCGCCACCATGGGGTCGGGGTGGGCGAGGAAGCGGTGTAGCTGCGGATGGTTCGTGTACCCGCGGGTACCGCCGGCCAGCACCTTCTGGGCCAGCAGCGCTTCACGCCAGCCCGCCACCAGGGCGGCCCGGTCCAGCAGGGACGGGTGCAGGCTCCACAAGCGCACGGTCCTCCTCCCCTCAGCCGGCCACGCGCCGCGCGCGGGCGCTGACCGCGTCGGCCGTCGAGATCGCCTGAGACGTGTAGCCGGAGCCGAACAGGTGCACGTGGGCCAGCAGTCCGAACAGCACGTGCGCCGGCAGGTCCTCGCGCCAGCCCTGCGGCAGGGGATGGGCCTGCTCGTACCCGGCGTAGATCTGCTCCAGGTGCGGGGCGCCGAACAGCGACAGCATCGCCAGGTCCTCCAGGCGGTGGCCGCCGTGCGCGGCCGGGTCGATCAGCACGGCACCCCCGCCCGTCCACATCACGTTGCCGGACCACAGGTCGCCGTGCACCCGGGCGGGCGGCTCCGGCTCCTGCCCGCAGATCCCGTCGAACGAGCCGTCCGCGATCGCGTCGATCGCGGCCTCGACCCGAGCGCTGCCGTCACTGCCCAGTGTGGCGGCGCAGGAGGCCAGCAGGGGCCGCAGACGGTCCTCCGCCCAGAAGCGGGCGAAGCTCTCGCGGGAGTCCCTGGACACCTCGAAGGGATCGGTGAGCGGCCCGAACCAGGCCGAATCCCCCGGCGCCCAGCCGAATCCCGGGGCACCGGCGTCGTGCAGCCGCGCGAGGCGGGCGCCGAGGTCGCGGGCGGCCTCGGCATCCGGCGAAGCGGACTCCAGGCGCACCAGGTGCAGGGCGTCCTCCCGCACCTCCAGCACCTCCACGACGGGGACGGCACCCGGTTCGGCCAACCACCGCAGACCATCGGCCTCGGCCGCGAAGAACCCCGAGGGGGCTCCGGAACGGGACTTCACGAAGGAGGCCCGCTCGGCGCGGGGTCCTGCGCCCGCCTGCTCCTGCTCAGCCATCGGCCCGGTCCTCGAGTTCCAGGTGAGCGGCGAGGGTGGAGCGCAGGCACGGCAGCACTCGCTGATGCGACACCCGGGTGGAGGCCGCGGAGGCCACGTGGACCAGCATCGCCGTGCGCTCGTACGCGGTCCAGGCGTGCATGCGGCGGCGCAGCGCCGCAACGTCGGCCACCGCCTCCGGGACCTCCCCCGTCTCAGCGCGGGCCTGCAGGTAGCACTCCACGAACCGCGTCACTCGCTGCTCGTCCATCGGCACGTACCAGGGCCCGCCGTGCACGCTGCCGCCGATGATCGCCAGGTCACGGGCGGGATCGTCGGCCTGCGCCCACTCGAAGTCGATGTAGCGCACCACCGGGTGCTCACGTCCGAGCTCCGGCCTGCTCCACAGCACATTGGTGGCGCACAGGTCACCGTGCGCGAGCACGAAACCTCCCGAGGACGACGTCGACATCGCCGCGATCTCGGGCTCGATCCCCGCCACCGCCTCCAGGGCGGCCTCCAGGAACGGCTCCAGGCCGTGCTCCGCGATCACCAACCCGTACCGGTCCCGCCACTGGGCGACCAGCTGCTCCACCTCGCCCAGCAGCGACGCCGGGCCGGGCGGGATCTGCGACCACGGGTCCACTCCCAGGGACACCGGGCCTCGCCCCGGTGCCGCCACCGTGTGCAGGCGGGCCAGGTGGCGGGCGTGCAGCTCCAGCTGCATCGGTGTCCAGGCCTCGGGCGCGGCGGTCGAGCCCGGCATGTCGGTGGCGACCACATAGGGGTGCCCGATCGGGCTGGTGGCGGCGTCGTCGTAGAAGGCGATGGGATCCGGGCCAACCTCCGGAGGGATCAGCGTGAGGGCCGCGATCTCATGGGAGAGGCTCTGGTGCAGCTCGCTCGGTGCCACGTGCGGGATCCGCACGATCACCGGCGCGTTCTGCTGCGGCACCAGGCGCCAGGCGGCGAAGCGCTCGCCCACCCCCACCAGGGACACCCGGGCCTGGCCCGACAGCGAGGCCGGCAGCACCGAGGTGTGCAGGCCGGGCAGGCGCACCGGGGAGTTCTCGTCGCGCAAGGGCAGCACCAGCGTCCCGTGGCGCCACGCCTGCAGCAGTCGCTCGCCCATGGCGGCGCTCACGGGATCGGGAGCGACGGACGGGTCCTGCGGGTGGGTGCTCTGCATCGGTGCCTCCTGCCGGTCGATTATCCCACTGTCCCGCGCGGATCTACGATGGATCCGGCGCCGATCGACGCTCGCACCCGTTCCTCACCGCGGAGGCTTTCCCCCATGGAGTTGGCACTGCTCGCGATCGCCGTGGGCGTGGGCGTGGGCCTGGTGGTGGGCGCGCTCGGTGCGGGCGGCGGGATCCTCGCGGTGCCGGTGCTGGTGTTCCTGCTGGCGCAGGATCCGCACTCCGCCACCGCCTCCAGTCTGATCATCGTGCTTGTCACGGCGCTGTTCAGCATCCCGCACCATGCCCGCAATGGGAACGTGAACTGGCGCGAGGGGCTCGTCTTCGCGGGTGTCTCGGTGGTCGGTGCCGTGGCAGGGTCGCGTCTGTCGGTGCTGGTGGACCCGCAGCTGCTGCTGGTGCTGTTCGGCTCGATGCTGGTGGCGGTCGCCGTGCTGATGGCCGTGCGCGGCGTCCGGGGCAGGCGGCAGGAGAATCTGGAACGGGCGGCGCACGGCACCTCCGAAGCGGACCAGCCGCTGCTCACCCACGACGACCCGGTGCTGGACGCCCCCGGGCCCGACACCGTGATCGCCGCCGATGGAACCCCCACCCACCACGGCAAGCCCGCCCACCACAGGGCAGGACCGGGCAGGTGGCGCCTGCCGGTCGTGGTCGTCACCGCCACCCTGACCGGCTTCCTCACCGGTTTCTTCGGTGTGGGCGGCGGGTTCATCGTGGTGCCGATGCTGGTGATCGCCCTGGGCCTGGCCATGCGCCGCGCCTCCGGCACCAGCCTGCTGGTGATGATCGTGGCCACCGTGGTCAGCCTGCTGGCGCGCATCGGCACCCACGTCTCCATCGACTGGACGGTCACGCTGCTGTTCGCGGCGGGCTCCGCGGTGGGCGGAATGCTGGGCGGCCCGCTCTCGGCCAAGGCCCGCCCCTCCACCCTCACCCTGATCTTCGCGACCCTCCTGGGCGGGGTGGCGGCGGTGACCCTGGGCGCCACGCTGCTGGGCTAGGCGTCCGCACCGTCCCAGAGGATGCGTCCGCTCCCATCGAGACGGGCGCCCTCGCTGGGCTCGTGCGCGCTGAGCCGGCCGGTGTGCATCAGGTGCTCCACCGGGATGCTGCGCTCCAGTGCGATCACGTCGGCGATGATGCGGCGGTGGCAGCGCCACCACACCGACTCCGAGCACATCACCGCGGTGCGCGCCACTTCGATGTCGACGGTGAGATCGCTGATCGCGGCCCGGAAGTCGTCCTCGCGGGTCCAGGCGGCGTAGGCGCGGAACGCGGCCACGCGCCACCAGGTGTCCGGGGAGGCGGCATCCTGCTCCGTGGTGAGTCGGCGCCTGCCTCCCAGGCGCTCCTCCCACCGGTACTCGATGCCGGCGGCCTCGCAGATCTCCTCGACCTGGCCGCGGGCTGCGGCGTCGTTCGCCCGGCTGCCGGGGAAGCGGCGCACGTCCACCAGGCGCTCGATTCCTGCGCTGCTCAGCAGCGCGGTGAGCTCGTCGCGGTCCAGACGGCCGTGGCCGACGGTGATCAGGGGAGGGGCCATCGACCCAGCATGGCACGCCGGGTACCGGTGCGGACCGAGGGCGGTGGGACGGAAGGGCCGTACGTACCCTGGCCGGGTGGAACCACCGCTGATCCGTGACTGGCCGGGGCCGCTCGACGTGGGGGGTCTCGCGGCACCCCAGGGCGACGTCGAGGTGGGCACCATGTTCCGCAGCCCCGGCCTGCGGCTGGACGGCACGATCTTCGCCTTCCTGGGGTTCGACGGCGAACTGATCGTGAAGCTCCCCAACGCCCGGGGGCAGGAACTGATCGCGGCCGGCGAAGCCGCCCCGGTCACCATGGGAACTCGCACCATGAAGGAGTGGTTCGAACTGCCCTCCGCCGACACGCCTGACCAGGCCTACCAGGCGTGGCTGCCGCTGGTGCGCGAAGCGCTCGCATTCGTGCGCGGGAGCGGGGGGGGCCGGTCAGCGCACCGTGACGGTCATGTCCGCCCTCGCCCCGCATTCCGGGTGAGCCTCCCGCCATCGGCCTCGACACGGGAGACCAAGACTCAGGCCCCAGGCCGAGGTGGCACCGACTCCAGCACCTCCCGCGTGGAGCGCAGCTGCACCTGGGGCGGGAACAGCCCCATCACCTGCAGTGCCGCCTGCCCGTTCTCGGCCGTGGAGTGGGCGACGGCGTCGGTCACCACGGTCACGTGCGCGCCGGCGTCCGCCGCGGCGAGCACGGTGGTGATCACGCAGCAGTCGGTCGAGACCCCCGTGACCAGCAGCTGCGGGGCGCGGCCTACGAGCGACGCGAGCTTCGGCCCCCATTTGCCGAAGGTGGGCTCGTCCACGGTGGGGTGCGCGGAGAGCGCCTGGGCATCCTCCACCAGCTCGTACAGCGGGTCCTCGGCGGGAACGTCGGCGAAAGGCCAGGCCGCGAAGTAGGCGCCCCAGGCGGTGTCGCGATCGGCGGTGGGCAGCCAGCGGGTCACCAGGGTGCGCTCGGAACCGACGTGGGCGGCCAGGGCGCGGATGTTCCCCATCGCCGAGGGGAAGAACGGGGAGGCCCACTCCGAGGCCGGGTCGGCGAAGATCCGCTGCGGGTCCACGACCAGCAACCAGGGGGCAGTCTCAGGAGTGGGGGTACCAGGCGCGACGGTGTTCATACGAGGCACTGTAGGCGCAATGAGGATCGATCACGGCGACATGAGTCGGTCTCGCCGGCCCGGCGGAGGGGTGGCGCCGTCAGGAAGCTCCACGCAATATCCCAAGTCGCGGAGGGTCTCGGCAGCTTCTTCAGGAGCATCGCGGACCGCCGCGCGCGTCTGCACCAGACGCCACCGCTTCCTTCCCTCAGCGAGTTTCGTACGCGCAAGGCCATCATGATCGACTCCGAACTCGTCGATCAGCATCTCAAGGACATCCTCCAATGCAGGTCGGAAACGGTGACCCCCGAGTGGGAAGTGAATCTCCTGGAGGGATGGGACCTGATCACCGGCGGCCCTGCGCCCGCTCCGGGCCGTGCTCACCCCGGCTTTGGTCATCGTGTAGGTGAAGGCATCCCGATGCGCATGGACATGGAGGTGTGCGGCCGGGACGGTCCGCGCTCCACGCTCGTATTCGTATCTGAAAATTGGTTGCCGGTCTGATGTGCCGGCAAACGCACTGATGCTCGAGCTGTCCACGGTGAGGAACCTGCCCGCGTCGCTCCAGCGGCACTGGTATCGGACCTTGAGAGTGATAAGCAGGCTCTCGCTGACCATCAACGGAATGCCGATGTTCGGCGACTGCTGGACAACCACACGATTGCCGACCGAGGTAGCAGAGAATGGCCTGCACTGAGGGGACACTGCGCGCACAGTCGCAGTCAACTCGTCAGCGAACTCCTGCGCGTCGAACTGAAGTCGTGAGGTTTCATCCCTCATCGAGCAGGTACTCGAGAGTGCGGATCTCGTCGTAGAGCGCTGCGTCGGCTGCATCCAGCTCGTATCGGTAGCCGCGCGCCTTGAATGAATCCACGTCATCGATCATCATCGTCAAACTCGCAAGGCGTCGACGTGCTTCTGCCTGGTCGAGAATCTGTACCGTTGATGAAGTCATGGCAAGTCCTCCCTCGTCATTGATCGTACGCGTCCATCGGACTCCGACACTAGGAGGGCCGTCTGACAGATGAGTCCCCTCTCTGGGTGAGTCGCCTCGCTGGGCGCTCCACACGACTCTCACACCGCCGGCGTATGGAACCCGCCGTTGGAGAACAGCAGCTGGCCGCGGATCCAGCCGCCCTGCTCGGACAGCAGGAAGCGCACCAGATCAGCGACGGTCTCCGGCCCGCCCAGTTGCCCGCCCGGAGTGGCCGCGGCACCGGCGGCGCGGATCTCCTCGGTCATCCAGCCGGTGTCGATCGGTCCGGGGTTGATCACGTTGGTGCGGATGCCGCGATCTGCCAGCTCCGCGGTGCCGGCCAGCACCAGGCGGTCCAGCGCCCCCTTGGTGGCGCCGTAGGGGAGGTTGTGCACCGTGTAGTCGCTGGTCAGGGCGATCGCCGCCCCGCCGGGGGTGTCGGTGCCGGGCTCCACCTGCTCGGCGAAGGCCTTCAGCAGCAACCAGGTGGCGCGCACGTTGACCGCGTAGTGCCGGTCGAAGCTCTCCACCGTGGTGTCCAGGATCGAGGAGTCCACCGACTCGCAGTGGCACATCACCAGCGCACCGAGAGGGCCGATCGCCTCCCGGGCCGCCTCCACCAGAGCGGCGGGCACCTCCGGGTCGGAGAGGTCCCCGGGCAACAGCTCCACCCGGGCCCCGGCCTCCCGCAGCTCCTGGGCGAGCAGCTCCACGTCGGAGTGTTCGCGGTTGACCCGCTGGTCGTACTGCGCGGACCAGGACAGGGCCAGATCGAAGCCGTCGGCCGCAAGCCCGCGCGCGATCGCGGATCCGATGTTCCGCCGACGGCCGGCGCCAGTGATCAGAGCGGTGCCGGGGAGTGGAGACCTGGAGTGCATGGGCCGACGCTATCCGGGATGCTGGTGCAGCTGGATCGTCGACGGCTGGAACATCTCCACCTTCCCGCAGCCGGAGCAGGAAAGCATGGTGACCTGGGGACTGAACGCGTCGAGGTCGAAGAACGTCGCCGTGCCGCTGCTCATCACCACGTTCCGCGGCCAAAACCAGACACCGCGGCAGTGTGTGCAGGTCACCTGACGCTCGGCCGCGGTCACCGTGACGGGCTTGTGGGCCATCGTCTCCTCTTTCCCGGCGCCGTTGCCCGGCCCCGCGCTCCACTGGAATCGTCCCTTGACCCTATGGCCGGGCCCGCCACCCCCGCTGGAGGGATGTGGATGGACGCCGACGAGGACCGCGAACAACGACCACGCGGATCTCGCCGGGCCCGGCGCCTCAGTCCGCGCTCAGCACGGCCTCGCCCCGCGCCACCGCGCCCTGCTCCTGACGGCGGATCTTCCCGCGGCGCGCCACCAGGGTGACCAGGAAGCTCAGCACCAGGGCCAGCAGCACGCCCAGATTGGCGTAGGCCCACTTGCCGTCCCAGAAGGAGCCGGCAGGGTCCTCCACGAAGGTGCCCAGGCCCAGCGGCTCCAGCAGGTAGCCCTGCCAGTTGTTCCACGGGGCGTCCTCGGCGAAGGAGTTCACCACCAGGCCCCAGCCCAGGATCGAGGTGACCGCCATGGTGATCAGGGAGGTCCAGTCGAAGGCGCCGTAGCGGCCGTTCGCATCGAACAGGGCGGCCTCGTCGTAGTCGGCGCGGCGGGTGAGCACATCGGCGATGAGGATGCCGGCCCAGGATGCGATCGGGACACCGAGGGTGATCAGGAAGCTCTGGAAGGGCCCGATGAAGCTGGAGGCGAAGAACGCCACCCAGATGGTGCCGATCGTGAGGATCACGCCATCGATCGCGGCGGCCGCGGGGCGGGGGATGTCGATCCCGAGGCTCAGCAGGGTCAGGCCCGAGGAGTAGATGCCCAGCACCGCGCCGGAGACCAGGGTCAGCACCGCCACGATCCAGAAGGGGATCAGCGCCCAGATCGGCAGGATCGAGATCAGCGCACCGATCGGGTCATCGGCAATCGCCTCGCTGAGGGCCGGATCGGACCCGGCCAGCAGCAGGCCGAAGATCACCAGTACCATCGGGGCCGCAGCACCGCCGATGGTGTTCCAGGCGACGATCTTCCCGTCGGAGGTGGAGCGCTTCTGGTAGCGCGACCAGTCGGCCGCGATGTTGATCCAGCCCAGCCCGAAACCGGTCATCACCATCACCAGTGCGCCGATCATCGCCTGCGGCGGACCCGACGGGGCGGCCACCACCGCAGCCATGTCGATGTGGGGGATGGTGAGGATCATGAACAGGATGGTCATGGCGCCGGTTGCCCAGGTCAGCACCGATTGCAGCTTCATGATGGTGTGGTAGCCCAGCACCGAGGCGGTCACGATCAGCAGGGCGATGAGGATCGCGGCGATCACCGTGACCACCCCGCCGGAGGCCAGACCCAGGGTGCGCAGCACGGTCGCGGTGGCGAGCACCGCCGTGATCGCGAGGCTGGTCTCCCAGCCGATCGAGGTGAGCCAGGAGACGATGCCTGGCACCTTCTGGCCGTGCACGCCGAACGCCGCGCGGGAGAGCACCATCGTGGGCGCGCTGCCGCGCTTGCCGGCGATCGCCACCAGCCCGCACAGGGCGAAGCTGATGGGGATGCCGATCAGCGCCACGATCGTGGCCTGCCAGAAGGAGATGCCGAAGCCCAGCAGGTAGGAGCCGTAGCTCATGCCGAACACGGACACGTTGGCGGCGAACCACGGCCAGAACAGGTCCCGCGGCTTCGCGGTGCGCTCGGATTCGCCGATGATCTCGATGCCTGCGGTCTCGATCAGCCCGCCGCCGGCGGTGGCGGTGGTGGCCACGGGGGCGCCGGGCGGGATTGCGCCGCTCCGCGGCCCGTCGGGGCCGGTGCCGGGATAGCGGGGTGCTTCACCGAGGCGGTCTGAGGAGGGGGGAGTGGACGACACAGTCGCCTCCGAGGGTGAGGAGAGGAAGTGGATGCGTGGGCATATCCTCGCAGACCGGCGACCCGGCCGACGGGGGCACGCCACGAGCTGCGTCGTGGGAGCCACCCTCGCCCAGCGCGCACCGTCCCTGCACCCCGGAAGGAACTGCGTGCCCCGCACCCCTCGGCCCGGACCCCGCCTCACCACCGCCGAGGGTGCCCGCGGGGTGAACGTGGGCGGGGCGTTACCGTGGGTGCATGGCGTGGACCCGGGCGCAGCAGACGTTCCTCGCTGCCGACATGCGCAACCCTCAGCGCGGAGGCGGCCTCACGATCACGCTGCCCGAGCAGGTCCTGGAACCGGACGAAACGGTCTACGAGATCCTGATGTGCAGGATGGTGGGCGACTCCTGGCCGTTCTTGGTGATCACGGACCGGCGCGTGGTGCACGCCTGGTACGGGATGTTCCGCGGCTGGAGGGTACGGGATCAGGTGGTCGCCGCCGATGTCGCGGGCGCCTCCTTCGAGAAGAAGTGGATCACCGGCCGCGTGCACGTGCATCGGCGCAACGGGAAGCCCATGACCGTGAAGGTGGGCCTCGGCAACAGCGACTGGTGCGGGCACATCGTGGGCCTGCTCGACCACCTTGCCGCCAACGGAGCGCCGCCCCGCATCTGAGACGGGACGGCGCGGCCGGTGCGCCAGCTCAGATGTCGAGCCCGGCCGACCCCAGCAGGGAGCCGATCACGAAGGTGATCCCCAGAGCCAGCGCGCCGCCGATCACCACGCGCAGGGAGGCGCGCACCGGGTTCGCATCGCCCACCTTCGCGGCGATCCAGCCCGTCAGCGCCAGCGCTATCAGCGTCGCGATGAACGTCACCGGGATCCGCAGATCCGGTGGGGGCAGCAGGATCGCCGCCATCGGCAGGAGCGCGCCCAGGAAGAACGCCAGGAAGGAGGCGATCGCTGCGTGCCACGGGCTCACGATGTCGTCCGGATCGATGTCACCGGCGATGGTGAGGCGCGCGGCCAGCGGATCGCGCCGGTGCAGCTCCGAGGCCACCTGCTCGGCGGTCTCCTGCGTGAGGCCCAGCTCTTGCCAGTGCTCGGCGAGCTCCTCGCGCGCCGCCTCCGGGTCAGTGGCCAGCTCTCTCTCGGCCGTGGCGATCCTGCCCCTCTCGGAGTCGGACTGACTGGAGACCGAGACGTACTCACCCAGCGCCATCGAGATGGCTCCGCCCACTACAGCGGCGGTGCCTGCCGCGAGGATCGGACCGGTCGCCGTGGTCACGCCCGCGACGCCGACGACGGTCGCCGCCACCGAGACGATGCCGTCGTTCGCGCCGAGAACCGCAGCCCGCAGCTGGTTCAGGCGCTGCTGGTACCCGGTCGTGCGCCGGGGCGCCCCCGACGAGTCGGCCGTGGCGAGGACGGGGGCGGGAGGGGTGTGCTCGGTGTTCATGGAACTGATGAAACTCCTGTTCAGAGCGCTGCGCAAGCAAGCTTCGCCTTACCTCACCAGCTGTGTGCGGGACACTCGGCGGTGCTCGGATCGGCGCGAGCTGTACCTGCGGGCCGCCCACGCCAACGGCGGCACCCCCGACGCCGGTCGGCGCCTGCTGGCCTGGGCTCACCAGGTGGGCTTCGCCGAGGTCACCCCGTCGGCCTCGACGCAGCTGTACGCCACCCCCGAGGGCCGGGGCTCGCCCCCGACGACGCACTCACCCCACGCTGATGCTGTCCACCATCGCGTCCACGTCGGCCGCGCGGTCGGGGACGTCCGCCGGGGCGGACACCTTGAACACGGCCGGACCGCTGGGGGTCTCCACCACGATCGCCACGATCTCCACCGAGCCGTACTCGGTGATGGTGCCCGGCTCCTTCAGCTCCACCACGCCGCGCACCATCCACGCCTCGTGGCCATCCACCTCGGTGGCCTCGGAGACGTACTCGGTCATCAGCGGCTCCTCCCCGTACACCGCGATGCCCTCCGGCCGGGTCAGATGGCACTGCACGTACGCCATCGCCGCGCGCTCCGGGCCGGGATAGCCGCCCTGCTCCTGGGGCCACTCCACCTGGCCCACCTGGGCGAGGGCGTAGTAGCCCTCGTCCACCTGCCTGTCCGCCGAGGCCACGTCCGTGGCGTACGGCAGCGACTCGCTCCAGTCCACGCCGGTCTCCCCCCACCCCGCGGCGACCGTGAAGGACAGATCACCGCTGGTGCGCCGGCTGCCGGACTGGGGCTCGGACTCCTCCTGGGGGTGGAACTCGCACTCCTCGGTGGGGGCCGTGATCGTGGTGACCTCCTCGGAGTCGGGCTCGGACTCCTCCCCCTCGGGCACGTACTCGCCGCCGGCCGGCTCGCGCCGCTCCGGCTCGGAGACCGCGGGCCGGGCCGCCTCCGGCGGCTCGTCGGAGGGACGGAAGAGGGTCGTCGCCAGCACGATCAGGGCGATCACCAGCAGCACCGCGACCGCCCCCGCCGCCATGCCGGCCCGGGCCAGGGGCAGGCGCGGCCGGCCGGCCGAGCGGTGGTTCCCATCGAGGTCGTCGACCTCGCCGTGCCGCCCGCTGCCACGGCCGCGCGGCCGCTCCCCGCCGTGGAAATCCGGCAGGTGAGGTCCCTGCTGGTTCCCCGACGGGTGTGTCATCGCGTCCTCCCCTGACCCAGCTCTGGTGCTCCGATCTGCCCGGATGGCATCACACTATCGGCAGCTCGGTGCTCAGCGCCGACGCAGCACCACGAACCCGCCCACCAGGGCGATCACCAAACTGACGGCGGCGGCCAGGCCGTAGGCGCCCTGCGCTCCGATCGCCGCGGCGAGCACGCCGCCCAGGGAGGCGCCGGCCGCCTGGCCCACCGTCACCGAGGACTGCATCGAGGTCATCGCCACTCCCGTCCCGCCCGGCGGGGTGCGCCGCTCGGTCAGGGAGAACGCCGTGACCATCGTCGGCCCGATGAACAGGCCCGCCAGCATCAGCGTGGCCCCGGTGGTGGTGAGCGTGCCCATCAGCGCCGTCAGTGCGACGAACGCGGCCATGCCCGCGCCGCCGATCAGAACCCGGGCGGCCAGGGTCACCGAGTCCGGCAACAGCACCACCAGCAAGGCTGTGAGCGCAGAGGTCAGGCCCATGAAGGCGTAGACGATGCCCGCAGAGCCGGCCGCACCCAGCATGTCGGCCCGCTCCGTGGTGCCGGCCTGCACGGACCCGAAGAAGGCGCCGATGCACACCATCACCACGATCGCCGGCAGCACCGCCAGCAGCACCCGATGGATCGACGGGGCCGGGGCCGCATCCGCCACCGAGGCGGGGGCGGGGTGCTCGGCGAACGGAGCCTCGGGCGGCACCGACCCGACGGCGGGGATCTCCCCGGTCACGGTGCGCGCGGGGACGCGGCGCGCGGCCGCGCGATCGGTGGGATCGGGCGCGCCATCGGCACTGCGGTCTGTGAGGCCGGCCCCGTCGCGCTCACGGCGCGGGGTGGTCACGGCGAAGGGGATGCCGGCCATCGCCACCAGGGCCGCGGCGATCGCCAGGGGCGCCGCGGAGAACGCGGTGGAGGCGGCGATGCCCACCAGGGCCGGGCCCAGCACGAAGCTCAGCTCGTCCACCGTGGACTCGTAGGACAGGGCCGTGCCCAGGTCCTTCGGGTCGCGGGCCAGCTCCACCCAGCGGGCACGGGTGAAGGATCCGACGGGGACGGCGGAGCCACCGGTGAGCAGGCAGATCGCCCACAGCAGCGGACCGTCCCAGGAGGAGAGCGCCGCCACCAGCAGCAGGCTCAGGGCGAGCGCGTTGATCGGGGTGAGGATCGTCAGCACCAGGCGCTGACCGGAGCGATCGGCGGCGCGGCCGATCAGGGGGCCGGCCACCGCGCTGGCAGCGGCGACCAGGCCCGAGGCCAGCCCGCCGGTGGCGATCGAGCCGGTGGAGACGGTGATCGCCGTCATCGTGCCCAGCGGGATCATCGCGTACGGGGCGCGGGCGGCCATCGCCAGCGCCATCCAGGGGCCGGAGGCGATCGAGGGCAGGGAGCGGTAGCGCGCGAGAGCGCCGGGTGCGGAGGAGACCATGGGAGTCAGGTCTTTCGGGACGTTCCTCCCGCCAGGGACCGGGCCGGGCCGACGGCCGCTGGGAGCGGGGCAGGGCCGGGTGCGGTGCAAGCGGGTGCCCGCGTCCGCATCCGCGGCGGCGAGCCGGACCACTGTACCGAGCAGGGTCGGCGGCGCCCAAGGGGATCGGGTCAGGAGGAAGGCAGCATCACGCCGCGGGTCCGGGCAGGGGAGCTGCCGCGGCGCAGGTGATGTCGGGGCAGGATGGGGCCATGACCAAGGTGCCGGCGGCCGATGCGACCCTGCGGGTGCTGAGCCTGCTGTCCCGCCAGCGCAGCCCGCTGCCGGCCGCCCGGATCGCCTCCGAGCTGGACCTGCCCCGATCGACCACCTACGACCTGCTGACTGTGCTGGTGGAGCACGGGTACGTGCTGCACCTGCCGCAGGAGCGCAGGTACGCGATCGGGCCGGCGGCCTACGAGGTCGCCGCCGGGTACGCCCGCCATGCACCCCTGGCCCGGGTGGGGCGAGGCGTGGTCGAGCGCCTGGTGGACGCCACCGGGGAATCCGGGCACCTCGCGAGCCTCTCCGGAAGTGACGTTCTCTACATCGTCGAGGAGCGCGCCCGGGGACGGACGTCCCTGGTCAGTGACATCGGTGTGCGACTTCCCGCTCACCTCACCGCCACCGGGCGGGCCATGCTGGCCCAGCTCACCCCTGCCCAGCTGCGCACCCTGTACCCGGGACGTCAGGAGCTGCTGCGCCGCACCGACGCCCCCTCCCCGACCACTCCGCGGCAGCTGAGGGAGCTGCTGCAGCAGGTGCGCACCGACGGGGTGGCCTGGGAGTCGGGCGAGGTCACCGACGGATTCCGCTCCGTCGCCGCAGCCGTGCTGGACCAGGCCGGGTGGCCGCTCGCGGCCGTGGCCCTGACCTGGGAGAGCAGTCGGTCGGAGGAGGATCGGGGCTCCCTGCTGGCGGAGCGGGTGCGGGAAGCGGCCGACGAGATCGCGCGCGTGGTCTCAGGCAGGCGACCGGGCTGACCGTTTTTCGCAAGCCTGGATCGGTCCTCTCACCAGCGTGGATCGCGTGCGCACGCCAGCGCTCGCCAATTTCGCAACATGGCAGTGGCGTAATGGGGACAGGTGAGGCTAGCCTAAGTGCGCATCCCGGCCCGTCCGGGGCCCGTGATCTCCCTGCTTTCCATCTCAAGGAACACCGATGACCTCGATCTCCCGCCGTCGCCTCGGCGCCCTGTCCGTGGCCACCACCGTGGGCCTCGCCCTGACCGCCTGCGGCGGAACCACCGAATCCGGCCAGGGGGCCGCGGCCGGGGGTTCCGGCTCCGACGCTGGCGGCGCGGGCGAGGGCACCGTCGAGGTGGAGGACAACAACGGCACCCACACCGTCGAGGTGCCGCCGAAGTCGGTGGTCGCCACCGACAACCGCACCTTCGAGACCCTCGAGACCTGGGGCGTCACCCTCACCGCAGCGGCCCGCGCGCTGATGCCCGCGAGCAACAGCTACAAGGACGACGAGTCCATCGTCGACCTGGGCAACCACCGCGAGCCCAAGCTCGAGGCCGTCGTCGCCGCCGAGCCCACCCTGATCATCAACGGCCAGCGCTTCGCCGAGTTCCACGCCGACTTCGAGCGCCTGGCGCCCGACGCCGTGATCCTCGAGCTGGATCCGCGCGAGGACAAGCCCTTCGCCGAGGAGCTCAAGCGCCAGACCACCGTTCTGGGCACCATCTTCGGCAAGGAGAGCGAGGCCAAGCAGCTCGGTGCGGATCTCGACGCCGCCATGGAGCGCGTCACCGGCGCCTACAACGGTTCCGACACCGTCATGGCCGTGAACGTCTCCGGCGGTGAGATCGGTTACATCGCCCCCGGCAAGGGCCGCACCCTGGGCTGGGTCTTCGACGCCCTGGATCTGGTGCCCGCCCTCGAGGTCGAGGCCGCCAGCGACGACCACCAGGGAGATGACATCTCCGTGGAGGCCATCGCCGATGCGAACCCCACCTGGATCCTGGTGATGGACCGCGACGCCGCCGTGAACGCCGACGACCCCGCCTACGAGCCGGCCGCCGAGGTGCTCGAGGCCTCCGAGGCGCTCGCCGGCGTCACCGCCGTGACCGAGGGCAACATCGTGTACATGCCGACGGATACCTACACCAACGAGGGCATCCAGACCTACACCGAGTTCTTCGGCACCTTCGCCGATGCGCTCGAGAAGAAGGCCTGATCAGCCTGAGAACCACCCGCATCGACCATCACGGCG
>NZ_JAMBDS010000069.1:0-14266 GCF_025143785.1 Brachybacterium sp. p3-SID1565 | reverse complement strand
AGGTCGCGCCTTGATCAGGCGGAGCACTCCTTGCAGTAGATGAGGGTGCCCTCCACGTGGTCGATCTGGCTGCGGTGCTTCACGAGGAAGCAGCTGGCACAGGTGAACTCGTCGGCCTGGCGGGGCAGCACCCGCACCGAGAGCTCCTCACCGGAGAGGTCCGCGCCGGGCAGCTCGTACGAGTCGGCCGCCTCGGCCTCGTCCTCGTCCACCGTGGGGGCGGCGGCTTCACTGCGCCTGCCCTTCAGCTCCTCGATCGAGTCCTCACCGGATTCGTCGTCGGTCTTGCGCGGGGCGTCGTAATCTGTGGCCATCTACGGTCCGTTCCTGGTTGTCAGAGGTATTGCCGACCCTGAGCCGGTCCTGCACGAGGAGTGCAGCTCCGCGTGGCAACGTCGAATGCGGCGGCATTATTGCAGAGCATTCTGCGGCCGACAACACGCCCCCTGGGAACGGACGCAGGGACTGCAGGCGCGGCGGGATAGGGTCGTGCCCGTACACCGCAGCAGCGACATGGCCCGACCGACAGGTCTCCGACGGAGAGGACGACGATGCGAGAGCTCGAGCTCGACGGGATCCACGACGACGGGGAGCACCTGATCCTCACCGACTCCGACGGTGAGCGCTACACGCTGCGCATCGACGAGGCGCTCCGTGCGGCCGTGCGCCGCGACCGCCCCGCACTGGGCATGATCCGGGCGGCCGAGGCCGGCGCACTGCGCCCCAAGGACATCCAGGCCATGCTGCGATCCGGTCGTAGCGCGGAGGACATCGCGGAGATGTCGCAGATCCCGGTGGACCATGTGCGCCGCTACGAGGGCCCGGTGCTCGCCGAGCGCGCGTGGACCGCGCAGCGCGCCCGCAGCTTCCACGTGGGCCGGGGCGGGCCGGCACTCGAGGAGATCGTGGCCGAGCGCCTCGCCGCGCGCCAGGCCTCCCCCGACACGGCCTGGGATGCATGGCGGCGCAGCGACGGAACCTGGGCGCTGGAGCTGACCTTCTCCGCCGCCGGGCGCACCCGCCAGGCGCACTGGGTGGTGGACATGGACAACCGAACGGTCACCGCCAAGGACGACGAGGCCCGCTGGATCAGCGACGAGGACGCTGACCCGGAGCCCTCCCGCGGCCGGGCGCGCCTGGTGGCGGTCAAGAGCTCGGTGTACGACCTGGAGGCCGACGGCTCCTTCGACGAGGGCGCGGGCCGTCCGCGCCGCCGCACCCCGGTCTCCAGCGACCACCCCGCAGCGATCGACGAGTCCGAGCTCGATGCCCTCAACGCGCGCCGGGGCCTGCGCCCCCTTCCCCAGCGGGATGCCTCGCAGGGCGGCGCCGGTCAGGACGAGGAGGATCCGGAGAGCATCGGTGTGTGGTCCAGCCTCGATGATCCCGAGGTCGACCAGGACCAGGCGATCGACGGCGCCGGCGCGGACGGCGAGGTCGACCGCGACGTCGCGCGACCCGGCCCGGCCGCACAGGGGGGCTTTGCCGGGGGCGAGGATCCGGACCAGGAGGCCTGGAGCGAGCACAGTCGGGAGCGGGCCGAGCATGATCAGAGCACTGATCTGGCCGCCTCCGAGGATCCTGCTGCCACCCGGGAGGAGGACAGGGACCCCGCTGATGACGACGACCTGTCCGGGAGCGGATCGCCGACCGACGGCGAGGGCGACGGAGCCGAGGGCGACCCGGCGGAGGATTCCCGAGGTGCTCAGCCCGACTACCAGGACACGGTGGACCTGACTCCCCTGCCCGGCTTCGAGCAGGAGCGCGCGCAGGAGTCCGAGGGGGAGCAGTCGCGCAGGCCCGCCTCGAAGAAGTCGGGGAAGTCTCGCAACAAGCGCGCCTCGATGCCGAGCTGGGACGAGATCGTCTTCGGCTCCAAGCACGACTGACGGCCCTCCCTACCGGGCGGTCCAGGCCGCTGGGCCGTCGCCGCGCTCAGCTGACGGCTCGCACCAGGGGGATCCAGGACTCCGCGGCGGTGAGCGAGCCGTGCACACCGATCAGGGGCTTCGTCCCGGCGGGGCGGTGGGACAGCAGGTCCACGGTCCAGTTCTGCCGCGCCAGCACCATCACGTCGGGCACGCGCCCCGTGACCCTGTCGCTGATGGGGGTGCCGACAGGTCCGAGCAGGGCCGAGGCCAGCAGCTGATCGCGCACCATCACCACGGCCCGTTCCCCCAGCAGGTCCTGCAGCCCGGCGGCGAGCTCCTCCATGGCTCCCGCGCGGGGCTCCGCGAACAGGGCCAGGGCCCGCGGCTCCCCCGCCACGCCCGCGATGAGTCCCTCCAGGTGGGGGTGGTCTCCCAGCTCGATCGTGCGCTCGGGCGAGGTGTCCACCATGCCGTGATCGGCCGTGACGTGGACCCGGGTGCCTCCCGGGAGCCTGCGCAGCAGCGCACCCAGCAGGGCGTCCACCTCCATCAGCGCGTCCCTCCACTGCACGGAGTCGATCCCGTGGTGATGCCCGGCGTGGTCCACGTCGTCGACGTGGAGGTGGACCAGCCCGTCAGGCCCGGCGCGGCGCACCGCACGCAGGGTCACCTCGAGGCGGTCCTCGCGCCCGTGGCCCTGGAACTCCCACCCGCGGTAGGCCATCCCGCTGAGGTGGCTGCCTGCGTGGCGGCGCGGACCCACCTGCACGGCTCGCCGCCCGCTGCGCTGCAGGAGGGTGGGCTCCGGCATCCACGCCCTCGGGTCCACGCCCGCGGCACCCGTGAGTTCGTGGACGGCCTGTCGCGTGGCCGGGTCGCGGGTGGTCAGCCCCAGCACCCCGTGCACCAGGGGCGGCAGGCCGGTGTGGAGGGACACCATGGCGGTGGCGGTGGTGGAGGGGAACACGGTGCGCACACGCGTGGTCTGCCCCTCCAGGCGCCGCAGGGTCGGGGTGAGGGCCCGGTGCTGCACGAGCAGATCGGCTCCCAGCCCGTCCACCAGCACCACCAGGTCGCGGCCTGGCTCCGGGGCGGTGGCCAGGGGCGCCAGCACGTCCAGCAGCCCTGGATGCAGGCCGCCCGCGAACGGGGCGTCCAGCAGCCCGGGTGCGAGACCCGTGTCCTGTGGGTCCTGACCGGTGGCAGCGCTCAGCGCTCTCAGCCCCGGGCGTCGTCGAGCGCGTCGATCGCGTCGACCAGCAGGCCGTGGAAGCGCAGCGCATCGGCGACGGCGCGCGGGCCGTCGGCCAAGGCGCTCACGCGCAGGGCGAGATCGGCGGGCGCGAGGGTCCCGGTGTAGCCGTGGTCGACCTCGCAGGAGGGGTCATCGCACACCGCCCGCTCCAGGTCCATGCGGCGGGTGCCGTTCCAGGTGATCCCGATGGTCACCTCGGCCTCCTGCTGCGGGACGCGCTGCCCATCGGTGTCGAACACCTGGGAAAGGCCCGTGCCACTCACCCGCTGCAGGCGCACGCGCTCGGTGGTGGCCACTACCTGGCTGGGGTTCAGGGCATCGGCAGGATCGTCATCGAGGTGGGTGACCAGCAGGTGGGTGGCGGTCAGCACCAGGACGGTGAGGTGACGGCGCACCTCGGGGCCGTCGAAGGTGGTCTCGGGCCGCACCAGGTAGCCCAGCGGCCGTGCCCCCCGCAGGGAGGCCTCCATGCTCGCTGCCGCCGTCTGGGGGAAGTACCCCGCCGTCTCGAGATCGGCGAGGAGCTCAGCGGGAAGTGCTGTCGTCATCCATCCAGTCTCCCACGGTGCCGAGCACGCGGCGTGCGCCGTCGGTGCGGTTGGGCGCCCGTGCGAGATCGACCCGCGCCCCCACCACGGCGGCGCCGCTGTGGGCCACCACCACGGGGTACAGCTCCAGCTGCGCCACCTCGGGCAGGTCCTCGGCCAGCAGCCCCACCCGCACCACGATGTCGGCCAGGGCGGCGCGATCGGCCGGCGGCAGCCCGCGGACCCCGCGCAGCTTGACCGCCGTCGCCGGGGCGTCCACCAGGGCGGAGGCGGCCTGCTCCGAGAGCGGCGGGATCGCGTAGGCGATGTCGTCCAGCAGGTCGGTGGCATCACCGGCCAGGGACAGGGAGACCACGGGCCCCAGGGAGGGATCCTCCGTGCTGCGCACCACCACCGGCACGCCGGCGGCCGCCATGGACTGGACCTCGAGCGGGGCGCTGGAGAAGGAGAGCTCGCGGCGCATCTCCTCGTGGGCGCGGCGCAGCTGTGCGTCATCGGCGAGACCCAGCCGCACCCCGCCCAGATCGGCCCGGTGGCGCAGCACGGGGTCCGTGCTCTTGAGGGCGACCGGGTACCCGAGCTCCTCCGCAGCGGACACCGCCTCCTGGGCATCCGCCACCCTGATCGACCGCAGCACGGGGATCCCGTAGGCGGCCAGCAGGGAGGAGACGTCCTCGGCATCGAGGGGCACGGGACCTGCTCCGCGCTGCGGCACCAGGCGCTCGACCAGGGCTCGGGCACCAGCCCGGTCCACGTCATCGCGCACGGCCGGATCAGCCTCGCCCACGGCCGGGCGGCGCAGCGCCGCCAGCATGCCGGTGGCGGCGCGCACGGCATGGGACGGGGTGGCATGGACCGGAGGCAGCGAGGCATCGGCACGGACGGCACGGCGCACCTTCTCGAAGCGGTCCTGACTGGTGATCAGGCACACCAGCAGCACCACCTCGCTGTGCCGGGCCACCAGCGACATCTGGCGGATCACCTCGACGGAGTCCCCGGTGAGCGGATCGAGGACGCCCGCGATCACCACGTCGACATGGCCGAGCGCGGCCATGGAGGTGAAGGCGCGCTGGACCAGCCGCTGATCGGCGGCCAGCGGCACACTGCGGTTGTCCGCGACCACGTGCATGCCGGACTCGTCGGCGGCTCCCCTGAGGGCCGCGCCGAGGGCCGGGGTGTTCGAGAGCAGGCCCACGCGGGTGCCGTGGGGAAGGCCCTGCCGCCCCAGGGCGTCCACCACGTCCATCAGGTGCTCGACGGAGCCCGTCTGCACCACGCCGGCGGCCTCCAGCACCTGGTCCAGGGCCCGACGCGGGAGGGTGGAGCGGCGCACGTCGTGCCCGGGAGGCAGCACGGAGCCCGGGGACGGTGGGCGCAGCACGATCAGAGGGGTGCGGCGGGTCAGGCGCCGGGCGATGCGGCTGAACTTGCGGGGATTGCCCATCGACTCCAGGGCCAGGCCGATCACATCGATGCGGTCGTCGTCCTCCCAGTGCTGGAGGCAGTCGTTGAGGGAGACGTCGGCCCGGTTGCCGACGCCCACGAACTCGTGCAGCCCCACGCCGCGCGCATCCACACCGGCCAGCAGCATCGCGGTCAGGGCGCTGGACTGCCCGGCCAGCGCCACCCGGCCCGCGGCAGGCAGCGCCGGGGACAGCGAGACGGACAGGGGATCCTTCCCGGTGCGCAGGAACCCGAAGGAGCCCGGGCCCAGCAGGCGCATGCCGTGCCTGCGCGCGCGGGCCACCAGCTCCCGCTGCAGGCGGCGCCCGTCGGTGGTGTCGCTGAACCCCTCGGTGGGGATCACCACTGAGCGCACCCCGATGGCGGCGCACTCCTCGATCGCATCGAGGCAGGCCTCGGGCCGCAGCGCGATCACCGCGAGGTCCACAGGGCCGGGCACATCGGCGATCCGGGCGTGGGCAGGGTGCCCGCGGATCTCGAAGGCATCCCTGGCGACCACGTGGATGCCACCGTCGAACCCGGAGGCCTCCAGGGCCGTCAGGAAGCGGCCACCGGGAGAGTCAGCGCGGGTGGAGACCCCCACCAGCAGGACCGATGAGGGGTGCAGGAGCCGTTCCATCGCCTGGGACTCGGCGCGGTGCTCGCGCTCGGCCATCACCGCCAGGGAACGGGCGGTGGGGTCGATGCGGAAGGAGACCTGCACCACGCCATCGTCGTAGGCACGGCTCACATCGAAACCGGCTTCGGAGAAGACGTGGAACATCTTGGTGTTCTGCGGCAGCACCTCGGCGGTGAAGGTGCCGATCCCGCGCTCGCGCGCGGCGGCGGCCAGGTGCTCGAGAAGCACCGAGCCCAGGCCGGTCCCCTGGCGGGAGTCGGAGACGTTGAACGCCACCTCGGCCTCGTCCGGCCCGATGCGGTCGTAGCGGCCCACGGCGATGATCTCCGTGCCCACCAGCACCACGAAGGCGACCCGATCGCGGTGGTCCACCACGGTGAAGCGCTCCAAGTCCTTCGTGGACAGTCGTGGCATCGGAGCGAAGAACCGCAGGTAGCGGGACTGCTCGGACTGCCGCTCGTGGAAGCGCTGGAGGGCCTCCGCGTCGCTGGGCAGGATCGGGCGCAGGTGGGCCGCGGATCCGTCCCGCAGGGCGATGTCGGCCTCCCAGTGCGCCGGGTAGGGCGCGCGGGCGGGCTCCTGCGAGGAGGGGCGGCGTCGTCGGGGGCGGGGACCTTCGCGCCGGGCTGCCATGTCCCGGATCCTATCGGGGCATGCCCCGGATTGACGCGATCCACACTCCGGCCTGCCGGGATCCGGGCCCTCCACCTGCCATGATGTCCCCCATGGCCCGATCCCGCAGCACGCAGCCCCCGGCCGGTGACGAGAAGGTCGCGGAGACGATCCTCGACATCGACGTCACCAGCGAGATGGAGACGTCCTTCCTGGAGTACGCCTACTCCGTCATCTACTCCCGTGCGCTGCCCGATGCCCGAGACGGTCTCAAGCCCGTGCAGCGTCGCATCCTCTACATGATGGCCGAGATGGGGCTGAGGCCCGACCGGGGCCACGTCAAGAGCCAGCGCGTGGTGGGCGAGGTGATGGGCAAGCTCCATCCCCATGGCGACACCGCGATCTACGATGCGCTGGTGCGCATGGCGCAGCCGTTCTCGATGCGCCTGCCGCTGATCGACGGCCACGGGAACTTCGGCTCCCTGGACAACGGGCCGGCAGCGCCCCGCTACACCGAGGCGCGCCTGGCCAAGGCAGCACTGCTGATGACGGACTCGCTGGACGAGGACGTCGTGGATCTGGTGCCGAACTACGACAACCAGCTCACCCAGCCCGAGGTGCTCCCCGCGCAGTACCCGAACCTCCTGGTCAACGGGGCGGCGGGCATCGCGGTGGGCATGGCCACGAACATGCCCCCCCACAACCTGGTGGAGACCATCGCTGCCGCGCGCCACCTGATCGACCACCCGGATGCCGAGCTCGAGGAGCTGATGCGCTTCGTCCCCGGACCGGACCTGCCCAGCGGAGGTCGGATCATCGGCCTGGAGGGCGTGCGGGATGCGTACCGCACCGGCCGCGGCTCCTTCCGGATGCGTGCCACCACGCGGATCGAGAACGTCACCAGCCGCCGCAAGGGCATCGTGGTCACGGAGCTGCCGTACCAGGTGGGCCCGGAGAAAGTGGCCGAGAAGCTGCGCGATGCGGTGCAGGCCAAGAAGGTCCAGGGCATCACCGACTACCAGGACCTCACCGATCGCCACCACGGCCTGCGCCTGGTGCTCACCGTGAAGTCCGGGTTCGACCCGGAGGCGGTGCTGCAGCAGCTGTACCGCCACACCCCGCTGGAGGAGTCCTTCGGCATCAACAACGTGGCGCTGGTGGAGGGCCAGCCACGCACCCTGGGCCTCAAGCAGCTGCTCGAGGTGTTCGTGGACCACCGGTTGAAGGTGGTGCGGCGCCGCACGGAGCATCGCCTGCGCAAGCGCCTGGACCGGCTGCACCTGGTGGAGGGCCTGCTGCTGGCGATCGTGGACATCGACGAGGTGATCCAGATCGTCCGCTCCAGCGATGACGCCGAGACCGCCCGCACCCGGCTGATGGGGGTGTTCGACCTGACCCAGGTGCAGGCCGAGTACATCCTCGAGCTGCGCCTGCGGCGCCTGACGAAGTTCTCCCAGATCGAGCTGGAGGGCGAGCGCGACGAGCTGCGCGCCGAGATCGAGAGGCTCCAGGAGATCCTGGGCTCCGACGAGGTGCTGCGGCGCCTGGTCTCCGACGAGCTGGCCGCGGTGGCCGCCGAGCACGGCACGCCTCGCCGCACGGTGCTGCTGGAAGCCGCGGAGCAGCCCGTGGCCACCGCCGGCGGCTCCCTCGAGGTGGCCGACGAGCCCTGCGGGGTGCTGCTGACGGGCACCGGTCTGATCGCGCGGGTGGCAGGCGAGGGACCGCTGCTGCGGGAGGGGCCGCGCGGCTCCCACGACGTGGTGGTCTCCGACGTCGCCACCACCACCCGTTCCGAGGTCGGTGTGGTCACGGACCTGGGGCGCGTGCTGCGGGTGAACGTGGTGGACCTGCCGTCCCTCGCGCCCACCGCCGGTGCGCCGTCGCTGGCCGGGGGCACCCGCCTGGTGGACCTGATCGACCTGGAGAAGGAGGAGAGGCCGCTGGCGCTGATCCGCCTCGCGGAGGGGGACGTGGCCCGCGGCGGCGCGATCGCGCTCGGCACCCGCCACGGCGTCGTCAAGAGGGTGCAGCTGGACTTCCCCCGCGCCGACGGCTTCGAGATCGTCGCGCTGAAGGACGGCGACCGGGTGGTGGGCGCCGTGGACCTGGAGGACGATGCGGACCTGGACCTGGTGTTCGTCACCTCCGACGCGCAGCTGCTGCATTTCCCCTCCTCCGGTGTGCGACCCCAGGGGCGGGCGGCCGGGGGCGTGGCCGGGATCAAGCTGGCCGCGGGAGCCCACGTGGTCTCCTTCGGCGTGGTCGACGTGACCGCTCCGGCGGACGTGGTGACCGTGGCCGGCTCCTCCGGGACCCTGCCGGTGCTGCAGACGGGCTCCCTCAAGGTCGCCGCCTTCACCGAGTACCCCGCCAAGGGCAGGGCCACAGGCGGTGTGCGCTGTCACCGTTTCCTGCGCGGCGAGGACGTGCTGATCGGCGCCTGGGTGGTGCCGCATCCCGCTCGGGCGAGCTCCGAGGCGGGGCAGCCGATCGAGCTGCCCGAGCCGACGGGCCGCCGCGACGGCTCCGGCACGCCGGTGGCCGTGCCGATCGCCGCGGTGGGATGATCACACCATGACTCCTGCGACCGAGCCCGCGCCTGTCCCCCTGCCGCCCGGCGTGAGCCAGGAGCGCGTGCACGGCACCGAGGCGCTGGTGGTGGACACCCCGGCCGCCCGCGCCGTGCTGCACCTGGACGGCGCGCACCTGACCAGCTGGGCCCCGGCCGGTGAACAGGACGTGCTGTGGCTCAGCGAGCTCTCGGAGTACGGGGACGGCGCCGCGATCCGAGGGGGCATCCCCCTGGTCGTCCCCTGGTTCGGACCCGGTCGCGACAGTGAGAGGCCGGTCAAGCACGGGTGGATCCGCAACCATCCCTGGGAGCTCACCGCCGCCTCCTTCGACGGGGACGACGTGGTGCTCGAGCTGGCGCTGAAGGGAGCCGATCCCGACGGCACCGGGATCCGGGCGGACGCCGTGTTCCGCATCGGCGCGGACCTGTCGGTGGATCTGACCCTCACCGCGGGCAGCGAGGAGATCGAGGCCGAGGCAGCCCTGCACACGTACCTCGCCGTGGGTGACGTGCGCGAGATCGAGATCCGGGGCCTGCAGGGCGGGGACTACTTCGACAACACACGGGACCTGGAGCAGTTCCGGCAGGAGGAGCCCGTGCTGAGGCTGAGCGGCGCGACCGACCGCGTGTACGGCGTCAACGCGGAGGTCGTGATCGAGGACGTGGCCGGGGCCCGCCGGATCGTCTCCTCCCCCCGCGGCACCGCGAAGACCGTGGTGTGGAACCCGTGGTCGCAGTCGGCGGCGGAGATGGCCGACATGCCCAACGACGCCTGGACCGACTTCGTGTGCGTGGAGCCGGCAGTGGCGAAGGACGCCGCGCAGGTGCTGCCGCCCGGCGGGGCGCTCACCCTGGGGGTCACCTACCGCGTGGAGCGCTGAGACCGGCACTGATCAGGCCCCGGACGAGGGAGGCGAGCTCCTGGAGAGTCCCCGGCTCCCGCACGGCTGTCAGGAACTGCCCGTGGGTGAGCGTCCCCGGCAGGCGGGCCCAGGCTGTCTCCGACCAGACCGCGCTCCAGATCCAGCACCACGAGCTCCCGCGGGTTGTTCACCCGCACCCCGGCGATCGAGTTGCCCAGCCCCCGGCTGATCACGATGGTGGTGCCCTCGCGGGTGTGGACCCCGTTGGTGAGCTCGGGCAGCCAGCCCTGGTGCGGGGCGAACAGCGCACCGATGACGGGCAGGCGCACCTGGCCGCCGTGGGCGTGGCCGGACAGCACCACGTCGGCCTCGGTGCGGGCGTAGTCCTCCAGCAGCTCCGGGCGGTGAGCCAGCAGGATGATGGGCAGCTCATCGGCCTCCGCTCCCAGGCCGTGCAGGGCGAGGGCCGCGTCGGACCGTGCGGAGGAGGCGGTGCGTCCGTCGGCGCGATCCACGCGCGGGTCGTCGATGCCCGCGATGATCAGCTCGGTGCCGCCCAGGGTGACCACCTCTGCCTCGTTGCGCAGCACGGTGATGCCGGCCTGCTCGAGCCCGGCCAGGAACTCCTCGCGCAGCGGGGAGTCCGCCTCGTGGTTGCCCAGCACGAAGTACGTGGGGGCGAGAGAGCTGAGCTCGGAGGCGAGGTCCAGCACCCCGGTGAGGTCGCGGGTGCGGACGTCGATCATGTCCCCGGTCAGGGCGATCAGGTCCGGCTGGGCCTCGCGGATGGCCGCGAGCAGACGATCGGTGAAGGTTCCGAAGTCGGCGGCGTGGAGGTCGGAGATCTGGGCGATCCGCACGGGGCCGGCCGGGCCGATGCCTGAACCCGCCGAGGAGGCCGCGGTGCCGAGGAGCGGGACCCGGTAGGTGGTCACGTCCAGCCGGCGGTTGTCCCACAGCAGCCAGGCGGCCAGCAGCGCGATCGCGAGCAGCAGCGCCAGGGCGGAGACGGCCAAGCGACGGGCGGCACGGGAGCGCCGGTCACCGCCGACGGTGCGATCGGTGCTGACCGACAGCGGGGCGCTCACCGGACGGTGATGCCCTCAGCGGCGAGGGCCTGCTTCACCTCGGCGATGCTCATCTGGCCGAAGTGGAACACGCTCGCGGCGAGCACCGCGTCGGCCCCGGCCCGCACCGCGGGTGCGAAGTGCTCGGGGGCCCCGGCGCCACCGGAGGCGATCAGCGGGAGGGTGGTGGCCTGGCGGGCCAGACCGATCAGCTCGAGGTCGAAGCCGTCCTTGGTGCCGTCAGCGTCCATGGAGTTCAGCAGGATCTCGCCTGCTCCGCGATCAGTGACCTCGCGGATCCACTCTACGGCGTCGATGCCGGTGCCGCGGCGGCCACCGTGGGTGGTGACCTCGAAGCCGGAGCCGGTGCGAGCGGTGCCCTGGGGGGTGTCGTCGGTGACGCGGCGCGCGTCGATCGACAGCACCAGCACCTGGTTGCCGAAGCGGCTGGCGATTTCGGTGATCACCTCGGGGCGGGCGATGGCGGCGGTGTTGACGCCGCACTTGTCCGCGCCCGCGCGCAGCAGCTGATCGACGTCCTCGGGGGTGCGCACCCCACCGCCCACGGTGAGCGGGATGAAGATCTGCTCGGCGGCGGCCCGGACCACGTCGATCATGGTGGCGCGGCCCCCGGAGGAGGCGGTCACGTCCAGGAAGGTGAGCTCGTCGGCGCCGTCGGCGCCGTAGCGGGCGGCGAGCTCCACGGGGTCACCGGCATCGCGCAGGTCCTGGAAGTTGACGCCCTTGACCACGCGCCCGGCGTCGACGTCCAGACACGGGATGACACGGACTGCCAGGCTCATGCGTCGATCCTCTCGCGGTCCAGCTCCTCAGCGCCCTCGATGATGAACTGCTTGCGCGGGGCGACCTCGGAGCCCATCAGCAGCTCGAACATGGCGCTGGCGGCCTCGGCGTCCTCGATGCGCACGCGGCGCAGGGTGCGGTGGGCGGGGTCCATGGTGGTGTCGGCCAGCTGGTCGGCATCCATCTCCCCCAGCCCCTTGTACCGCTGGATCGGCTCCTTGTAGCGCTTGTTGCGGCGCTCGAGGGACTTCACCAGCTTGAGCAGCTCCGCCTCGGAGTACGTGTACACGTACTCGTTCTTCTTCGCTCCCCCGTGGATGATCTCCACCCGGTGCAGCGGGGGCACCGCTGCGTAGACGCGACCCGCCTCGACCAGGGGCCGCATGTAGCGGTGGAACAGGGTCAGCAGCAGGGTGCGGATGTGGGCGCCGTCGACGTCTGCGTCGGTCATCATGATGATCTTGCCGTAGCGGGCGGCCTCGAGGTCGAAGGTGCGCCCGGAGCCGGCACCGATCACCTGGATGATCGCTGCGCACTCGGCGTTCTTGAGCATGTCCGTGATGGACGCCTTCTGGACGTTGAGGATCTTGCCGCGGATCGGCAGCAGCGCCTGGAACTCGGAGGAACGGGCGTTCTTGGCGGTGCCCAGGGCGCTGTCGCCCTCGACGATGAACAGTTCGGAGCGGTCCACGTCGGTGGTGCGGCAGTCGGCGAGCTTGGTGGGCATGGTGGAGGACTCCAGCGCGTTCTTGCGGCGCGAGACCTCCTTGTGCATGCGCGCGGCGATGCGGGCGCGCATCTCGGAGACCACCTTGTCGAGCACCAGGGCGGCCTGCTCCTTCTCGCCCTTCTTGCCGGAGGTGAGGAACGCGGTGAGCTGCTCCTCGACCACCCTGCTCACGATCGCGCGGATGGCAGGGGTGCCCAGCACCTCCTTGGTCTGGCCCTCGAACTGGGGCTCGTCGATGCGCACGCTGATCACGGCGGTCAGACCGGCGAGCGTGTCGTCCTTCTCGATCTTCTCGTGCTTGGCGTTGAACTTGAGGCGGCGGGCCTGGTTCTCCACCTGCTTGCGCAGGGTCTTGACCATGGCCTGCTCGAAGCCGGCCACATGGGTGCCGCCCTTGGGGGTGGCCACGATGTTGACGAAGGAGCGCAGGGTGGTCTCGTAGTCGGAGCCCCAGCGCAGGGCGATGTCCACCTCGCAGCTGCGGTCCACATCGGTGGAGACCATGTGCCCGTTCGCGTCGAGCACCGGGATGGTCTCGGTGTACTCGCCGGTGCCCTGGAGGCGGATCACGTCGGTGATCCTCTCGTCCTGCGCGAGGTACTCGACGAACTCGGAGATCCCGCCCTCGTAGTGGAAGCGGCGGGTGGCGGGCTGATCGGGCGAGGCCTCGGGCCGGTGGTCGGTGACCGACAGCTCCAGCCCGGGCACCAGGAAAGCCGTTTGCCGGGCGCGGCGGGTGAGGTCGTCCAGGGAGAAGTGGGAGCCCTTGACGAAGATCTGCGGATCGGCCCAGTACCGCACGCGGGTGCCGGAGACGCCGCGCTTGACCTTGCCGATCTTCCGCAGCTCCGCCGGGCCGTCGGCCGGGGTGAAGGGCGCATCGGGGCTGGGCTCGCCGTCATCGGCGAACACGCCCGCCCGGCCTCGCTGGAAGCTCATGGCATAGGTGGTGCCGGCGCGGTCCACCTCGACGTCGAGCCGGCCCGAGAGGGCGTTGACCACGCTGGCGCCGACGCCGTGCAGACCACCGGCGGCGGCGTAGGAACCGCCGCCGAACTTCCCGCCCGCGTGCAGCTTGGTGTAGACGACCTCGACGCCGGTCAGGCCGGTGCGGGGTTCGGTGTCCACGGGGACGCCGCGCCCGGTGTCGCGCACCTCCACCGAGGCATCGGGATGCAGGATCACGCTGATCGACTCGCCGTGCCCGCCCAGTGCCTCGTCGACCGCGTTGTCGAGGATCTCCCACAAGCAGTGCATGAGACCGCGGGAGTCCGTGGACCCGATGTACATCCCGGGGCGCTTGCGGACGGCCTCGAGCCCCTCGAGGACCTGCAGGTGGCGGGCGTCGTACTCGGTCTTCGCGCTGGGACGTGGGGTGCTGCTGGAACTGGACACCCTGTGGATCTTACGGGCCCGGCAGCCGCGCACCCGGTATTGCGGCGCCCCTCACAGCAGGTTGCGCCGCCAGCGAACCGAGGTGGACGCACCTCGGTTTCGCACCCGCCAGGTGCTACAAAAGAACCATGAACCTGACTCTCGAAGCCCCCCGGCTCACCGCGCACGATCGGTGCGACCGCTGTGGTGCCCAGGCCTACGTGAAGGTGGTCCTGCAGGCCGGCGGTGAGCTGATGTTCTGCGCCCATCATGCGCGCGCCCACTCCGATGCGCTGCGTCCCCTCGCCTCCGAGGTGATCGACGAGACCGAACGACTCCACATCAAGCCGCAGATCCCCGAGGACTGACCTCACGGGTCCGCGCCCCTGGACGTGGGGGGGGCCCCCCCCCCCCCCCCCGGGGGGGGGGGGGGGGGGGGGCCGACGAGGCTCATGTCGCCCCGTAGCACGTTCCACAGCTGCGG